>JACQVL010000294.1 GCA_016209865.1 Candidatus Latescibacterota bacterium
ACCTGAAGCTCCGGGTCGCGTTGTTGGTCGGGAACCGTCTGGGGGGCGAGAGTCGGGACAGACATCGCACGCTCGCTTCAACAGGAAGAACACCGGGCAAGACGTAAGATTGTCGATCACGGGTCTATTTTTAAATTACGAAAACATGGCTCTCTTGTCAAGCGAGTTTTTGCCGGATATCCTGTTGGAAGGACGCCAGATGGTGCATCCTTACGTCCGGAGAAAGCCGGCCACTTCGTCGATGAACCGACCGAACGCCTCCCGGTACGATTCCCCGATCCGGGAGCTGTTATGCGCGCCGCTGATCGCCGCTTTCGTGGCCTTGTCATGCCGGTCGTACGTGTCGGGGAGCGGGCCGGGGAGCGTGAACGGGAGTTCGTGGATGCCGAGCGCGAAGTGCCGCACGTCGAGCCGGTCTAAATTCCGGACCATCCCCTCCGCGGTGATGACCTCATCCCCGATGTTGGCGATGGCGCGGAGACGGGTCTGAAGCGCCTCGATCCGCGCCGCAAGGCGAGGACCGTGGAAGAAGACCTCCGTGAGCCACCGTTCAGGCTCCGACGTCAACGCGGCGACGGCCGGGTCGAAGGCGACCTGCTCATACTGCCTCGTCCGGAAAAACTCGATCATCCGATGATCCGCGTGGGCATCGAGGATGAAGATGCTGGCGGGATGGACGCCGTCGAGGTCGGCGCCGGAGGCGAACAGGATGCACCGGCTGTCGCCAAACCGCCCGCCGGGGTCGGCCAGCATCAGGACGAGAGCCAGGTACCCGCCCGCCGAATAGCCGAGACAATGCGGCCGCGCTCCTGGACGGCATCCTGGATGGCTGCCGGATCGGATGTGATCGCAGAGCGTGAGCACGTCGTAGTACGTCTGGAGTCCGCCACGGAAGAGGCGGTCGGGCGCCTGCGCGAACCGTTCGCTGATTGTGGCGTTGAACGGACTGACCTTGTGGATGTCCGGCGTCCGGCGGCGGAGGTTATACAGCCGGAGCTGGTTGGAGAACCCCCAGGCGTTCGACCGGCGGTTGATGTGGAACGCCATCGGGAAGATGAGGACGGGCATCTCCGCCAGGCAGGCCAGGTTGTACGCCCAGGGAACGAGCTTCGCATAACTCCCTTCGTTCAGGCCATGAAAGATGAGCAGGATGTCAGCATACGCCCGCGGGGTCGAGGCGGCCGGCTCGACCATGACGTACGTGAACCGCCGGTTTTCCTCGATGTCGCGGTCTTCCGGTCTCAAGAAGCCCGCGTGGCGCGATTCGAACGGGAGCGTGAACACCCGGCATCGACCATCATCCATGGGCACGCCCTTACTGATGGCCTGAACGAGCGGTTCGGTGTCGAACACGAGATCGTGCATTGTCTCCCTCGGTGGTCGGTTGTTTATTCATCATCAAACCATACGACAATTTGCTTCGATGCACAAGCCCTTTGTCTGATTTCCTCTTGACGACGTCGGGGAACGGGTGTATAGTCTATCACATGACTCTTCGCTCCCTCGTCATCGGTCTGCTGCTGACCGTGTTTATGAGCGTGTGGATCCCGTATAACTCCTGGATCATCCACTCTTCCCCCCTCGATTTTGAGCACCTGTCCGCCGGTCTGCTGGTTCCGTACCTGTTCATCGTCATCGTCGTTAACGGCTGTTTACGGCGGGTGGCGCCCCGGCGAGTGCTCACCGCCTCAGAGCTGATCGTCATCCTCTCGATCGGCCTCGTCGCGTCAGCCATCCCGTCCAACGGCGGGTTCATGGGGTATTTCATCGCCACGATCTCGACGCCATACTACTTTGCCTCCCCGGAGAACCAGTGGGCTGAGGTGTTCTTTCGGTACTTGCCATCCTGGCTGGTGGGGGACAACACCCACCGGGCGATGCAGTGGTTCTATGAAGGTCTCCCGACCTGGCGGGCGATTCCCTGGAGAGCGTGGGTGGTGCCTCTGTTCTGGTGGGGGAGCTTCGTCGTCGTCCTGTTCTTCGTCGGCTCCTGTCTGATCGTCATCCTGCGGAAACAGTGGATCGTGCATGAAAAGTTGGCCTTCCCCCTGGCCCAGGTGCTCCTGCAGCTCGTCGATGACACGCCGACACGGTCGTTCTGCCCGCCGTTCATGCGCGGCCGGTTGTTCTGGATCGGGTTCGGCGTACCCCTGTTCATCATCGGCTGGAATATCCTCAATTATTTCACGCCCCTCGGCGTCATCCCCATCGGGGCACAACACGCCACGACATTGCTCATCGGACGGGTCTTCCCGGCGATCACCATCAAATTAAACCTGTACCTGTTCTGCTTTGCCCTGTTTTCTCCGGTGGATGTATTGCTGAGCATCTGGCTGTTCCATGTGATGGCGGTCCTTGAGACGGGCGGCATGAACGCCATCGGGCTGGTCGAGACCGGGGGCTCGCCCGATGCGGCGGTGCGGGCCCAGGAGATCGGCGGGCTGATCGTTTTCGTCCTGTGGAGCTTTTGGATGGCGCGCCGGCATCTGCGGGGCGTCTGGCGGAAAGCGATCGGCCGGGCATCCGATGTGGAGGATGCGGACGAACTCTTCTCCTACCGGGCAGCGGTGTTTGGGATCATCTTTGGGGTGATCTACATCGCCTGCTGGCTCCACACCGCGGGGATGAGTTATGGGATCATGATCCCCTTCCTGATGCTGTTATTCATCTTCTACATCGGAGTCGCCCGGATCGTCGCGGAGACGGGGATCGTGGCCCTCGACCTGCCCCTCAACTCCCACGAATTCCTCGTCCGGTTCGTCGGGTCATCACGGATCGATGCCGCGTCCCTGACCACCTTCGGACTCTCGAACACGTTTGCCCGGAACTGGAAGACGTTTACGATGGTGTCCGTCTCCCATATCGCCAAGATCGGGGAGCGCGTCTGGTCGAACAAACGACGGATGTTTTTCGTCATCTGCGCCACGTTCGCCGTCGGGATCGTCATCAGCGCGGTGTTCACGATCTACGCCGGGTACAAGACCGTCGGGGCCTATCATTTCGGACAGTTCGCGTTCGGGACTGGTAATATCTATTTCTTCGAAAGCGTGAAGACCTGGATCAACAACCCGACGACACTCTCTCGGTTGGAGTCGATCTGGTTTGTGTTAGGCGGGGTCGTGATGTCAGGACTGATCGTCTTGCGCTACCAATTCCCCGGCTGGCCGCTGCATCCGGTCGGGTTTACGATCGCGCGGGGGGTGGCCGTCGACAACGCGGTCTTTACGGTGTTCTTAGCGTGGCTGGTCAAAGCGGTGGTACTCCGGCTGGGCGGGATCGGGCTGTACCGCCGGACACAGCCGTTCTTCCTCGGCCTGCTCGTCGGGTTTGCGACCGGTCTGGCGGTCGCCAGTCTGGTCGACATCCTCTGGTTCCCCGGCCAGGGACACCCGATCCATGGGTGGTGAAGGGCAGTAGGGGCGCAGAATTCTGCGCCCCTACAAAACCCCTTCAACAGGAGGTCCTATGCACCACACCTTCGGACTCGCGTACCTCTTCTTCAGCCAATTCGCCGTCGGGGGGACGTACGCCCTGTTGTTCAGTCCACCGGAGAAGACGGTCGGGACGGGGTATTACCAGATGAACGCCGGCCTCTACCTGGTGATGGGGGTGATCGGGATGTCTCTGGCGGTACCGAACGGGACGAGCGACCTGGTCGCGGCGTTCGCGTTCGATTCGTGGCAAGATCGGAGTCTGGCGAGTTTCGCCATCACGCTGGTCTGCTTGTTCATCTATAACATCCCGCTCTGGATGGGAGGACCGAGTACCCACCGGTCAGGCCCCCTGATCCTGTCTGCGGTAACGGGCACCCTGAGCCTGATCGCCGCCGGGCTGAGCTATCGGGCACCCGGCTCGTCCCCCTGGATCGGGGTGTTGCTGCCCTTCAACTTCGTAATCGCTGCCCTGTCCCTGGGGACAGTCCTGACCGGGATGCTGCTCGGTCACTGGTACCTCGTGCGCCCCAGGATGGCCATCACCGCGTTCCGCCGGTTTGTGGCGGTGCTCGGCTTCTCGCTCCTGGCCCAGGCGGCCGTGCTCGGCACCGGCCTGCTCGCGTCCTATTACGGCGGCCATCCGGATGTGATCATCCCGCTCGTCACCCGGTTCACGTTCCAGGCGATCTGTTTCTGGAGCCGGATCGGGATTGGGATCGTGGGGACGATCGTCCTGGCGGGTCTGACCTGGCACATCCTGAAGACGCCGACTGCGACCCAGCCAGCGACCGGGGTGCTGTATGTGGCCGTCGTCTGGGTGTTGATCGGGGAGTTAGCGGGACGATTCCTCTTGCTGGCGACCCAGCTTCCCTTGTGACCGCAGGGCTTTTCCGATCTGCTCGTACTTTTCCGCTAACGCCAGCTCATACGCCTCGTGCGCCGGGTTCTTCGCCGTCTTGCGGTATTCCGCCTGGCAGACGTAGCAGATCGTCATCGAGGGCAGCGTCCAGTACAGCAAAAAGTCCACGACAACCGCGCCG
Organism: Candidatus Latescibacterota bacterium; assembly: GCA_016209865.1. Taxonomy (GTDB): domain Bacteria; phylum JAAXHH01; class JAAXHH01; order JAAXHH01; family JACQVL01; genus JACQVL01. The sequence continues at coordinate 4,475 of JACQVL010000294.1, forward strand.
AACAACACCCCGAACGACCACACCACCTGATCCCGCCCGTACAGCCAGAAGCTCACGATCCCGGCGACCGCCACGATCGCCAGGCCGAGATTCCGGTTAAAATCCCGCTGGACGTACAGCTTGTCCTCCCGGCACAGCGCGCACCTCTCGACCACGCCGGTCTGGAGGAGGGAGTCCGAGACATCGAGGGAGACTGCCGTCCCGCAGTGCGGACAGGCCGTCTGCCGGCTGGCTTCACTTCCCTTAGCCTGGTTTGTTCCCTGACAGGATGGACATCGAAAACGGATCGTCATTGACCCTCCTACCCCCCAGACTCCCTACCCTACCGGGCAGGTGGGCAATGGGCAGTGGGCAGTCGAAGCCATTCCCCCGTCCACTGCCTACTGCCCGGTGGGGCCGGGGGGCTGTGCGGGGACTGCCTACTGCCCAGGAGAGGGGCCGGGGGTTAGGACTCGTCACCGCACCTTGCCCCGCGCGGCGACCGGCCAGACCGTCTCCAGCCGCCCGTTGCGCACCCCGTAGAGCCGGTCGTGAAGGTTGATCGTCGTGCAGACGTGGCTGGGCAGGATGTGGATCTTGTCGCCGGGACGCAGGCTCACGCTCGCGCCGTCGAGCCGAAGCTTCCCGTGTTCCTCGGACTGGCCGATGAGCGTCGCCCCGGCGATGTCCCGCACCGACGGGAGGCCGAATTCATTCGTCATCGTCTTCAGCCCGGCGTCCACGATGGCCAACTCGTCGCCCGGCCGGCTGACGACCGTGGCGTAGACGGTCAGGGCGCAGTCGAACTCCGGGATGATCTTATGGTACGTCGCGTCCATGAACAGGTACGACCCGGCCTGGACTTCCGTCACCCCGGGAAACGTCCCGGTGATGTTGTACGTGCCGGTCCCGCCCCCGCTCACGATGTCGACCGGCAAGCCCGCCTGGGTGACGTACGCCGCCGCCTCGGTCAGGAGTGTCATCGACTTCCGGCATTCCCGTTCCCGCACCGCCTGGTCGGGGTTGGCGATGATATGGCCTTCGTAGCCCATCAGGCCGGCGAACCGGACGCCCGGCAGCCGGTCGATCAACCGGGCCAGCTCCAGGGTCGGCTCCCCTGGCTCGACCCCGCAGCGGTTCATCCCGACGTTGACCTCGATGAGCATTCCGACCGTCGCCCCGACCGTCTGCGCCGCCGCTGCGATCTCACGGACGTTGTCCGGGTTGTCGACCGCCACGAGGATGTCCGCATGGCGGGCGAGGGCGACCAGCCGGTCGATTTTCGTCCGGCCGACGACCTGGTTGGCGACGAGGAGATCGCGGATGCCGCTGGCCGCCATCACCTCCGCTTCACCCAGCTTGGCGCAGGTCACCCCTTTCGCCCCCGCCGCGATCTGCTTGTGGGCGAGCGCGGGCGTCTTATGCGTCTTCGTGTGGGGACGCAGGGTCGCCCTCACCCCCGCGAAGAAGTCTGCCATCCGGGCGATGTTCCCTTCCATCAGGTCGAGATCGATGACGAGCGCGGGGGTATCGATATCTTCGAGCAGGATGCCGGGGGTTTCCATAGATGATCCTTTGTGTGGAGGTGAGGCCTTATCTGACCGTCACGACCTGCCCCGTTTCTGCCGACTTGCGTGCCGCTAAGACGAGCTGCAGGGATCGCGCCCCTTCGGAGATGGGGGTACGCGTCCGGCCGCCGGTCCGGATGGCGGTGAGCAGGTCGCGCGTCTCCGCCAGGAAAAGGTCCTTCTGCGAGGCGATGGTCGTCGTGCGGAGCCAGGACAGGTTCGTGTGGTGCAGAGTCGCGTTATTCGAGTCGGTAAACGAGACCGTCAGATGGTCGGTCACCAACTCGGCCTGGCTGATCCACTGGCCAGGGATTGCCCCATTCGTGGCGGAGATCGTGGCGATCGCCCCGTTGGCGAACGTCACGACCGTGCCGCTGACGTCTTCTGCCGTGTACCCGTCGACGTCCTGGTGGAACTGGTTTCGCATCCGGCTGAAGACCGTCGCCGGTTCTCCTAAGAGATACCGGGCCAGGTCGAAGGTATGGATGATCTGCTCCACGATCTGGCCGCCGCTCTTCGCCCGGTCGCGCCACCAGGGGCTGTGGAGGGAATTGCACAGATACCGGCCGATGAACAGTCCCGGCGGGCCTGCCGCGCCGCTCTGGAGCATCTCGGCGACCGTTTCCACGGCTTCCCCGAACCGGAACATGAACCCGACCTGCGACTTGACCCCGGCCGTTTCGACCGCCCGGAGCATCCGGTTGGCGGTGTCGGTGTCGAGCGCGATCGGTTTTTCGATGAGGAGATGGACACCGTGCGCGGCGGCGAGGTCGACTTCATCCGCGTGGGCAAACGGCGGCAGGCAGATGAAGACGAGGTCGAGCGGGACCTCCTCGAACATCCGCCGGTAGTCGAGGTACACGCGGGCAGACCCGTTCGCGTACTTCTGGGAGAACCCGTCCGCCCGTTCCTGGATCGCATCGCAGCAGGCGACGAGCCGGAGGTCGTCCGTGAGCTGGGTGATGGTCGTAGCGTGCCGGTTGGCGATCCCTCCGCAGCCGATGATCGCAGTCCGGAATGGGGTCATGAGGGCTCCTTGGGTGAGAAGATTATTCGCTTGCCTCATTCCTATCGTCCCGTGTATATTATGACTTTGTGCTCGATGACGCAAGTGTATTTCATGCTGAGCGGAGACAGCCTGATTCCTTCCCGTTCGACGCGGAGGACGTCCGGAGAAGCATGGAACCCCAACTCTTGCGGACCGCCGCCATCACCTTAGGGAAGACGATCACCCGAACCGTCCAGACCTTGCGGATCGGTGGGGGGAGTGCGGCGCCCGGCTATTTCGCCTCCAAGCTCTACCCGCGTCTGACGACTGACCTCATCCGGCAATTCCCTGACGGGTGCGTGATCGTGACCGGGACGAACGGGAAGACGACGACGAGCGCCTTGCTCGCCGGGATGCTCCGCCAGGCGGGGCATGTGACACTCCATAACTTCACCGGGTCGAATATGATGCAGGGCGTGGCGTCCGTCCTCGTCCAGGCCGCCAGTCTCAGCGGGGAGATCGACGCGTCCCTCGGTCTGTTTGAGATCGATGAAGCGACGTTGCCGCGGGCGATCGCGGAGCTCTCTCCCCGTATGGTCGTCATGAATAACCTGTTCCGGGACCAGCTCGACCGGTACGGGGAGATCGACACGGTGGCCCGGCACTGGAGACGCTCGTTCGAGAAGATGCCGGCCGATCACGTCCTGATCGTCAACGCGGATGATCCGCTGCTGAGCGGACTGATCAACGGGGCTCACGGGCGTCTCTTCTATTTCGGGATCGAGGACGACCGGCTCGCCATGACGAAGGTCCCCCGAAGCGCCGATTCGATGTTCTGCCAGCGCTGCGGCTCATCCCTGACGTACCGGCGGATCATCCTGTCCCATCTGGGGGATTACCACTGCCCGGCCTGCGGTTGGGAACGGCCGAAGCCGTCGGTGTACGCGATCAATATCGAAGCGACGCCGGTCTCCTCGCGATTCCGGATCGTCACCCCCGTCGGGCCGCTCGACGTTCACCTGAACCTGCCGGGGGTGTATAACGTGTACAACGCGGTCGGAGCCGTGACCGCCGCCCTCGCCATGGGCGTAAACCCGGCGACGATCCGGGCGTGCTTAGAACTGGCCACCACCCCGTTCGGCCGCGGGGAACAGATTAAGACCGGCGACCGGACGGTCCGGCTGATGCTGGCGAAGAACCCGACCGGGTACAACGAAGTCCTGCGGACGGTGTTGTTCGACCCGCTCCCGCAGCATTACTTCCTGTTGCTGAACGACCGGATCGCCGACGGACGGGATGTGTCGTGGATCTGGGACGTGGACTTTGAGAGCCTGGCCGGGCGGACGAAGTCGGTCGTCGTCTCCGGCACACGGGCGGCTGACCTCGCCCTGCGCCTCAAACACGCCGGGGTGGATGTCACCGCGGTTGATTCTCACGTCGAAGACGCGTTCCACCGGGCGCTGGAGTTTGTCCCCACGAAGGGACGCCTGTGGACGCTGGCGACCTACACCGCGATGCTCGACTTCCGCCGGGTGATGTTGCGACTGGGACTGGTGAAGGGATTATGGGAGTGAACGATGTCTTTATCGAACCTTGACCTTCGCATCGCCGTGCTCTACGCGGACCGGATGAGCATCTACGGGGATTACGGCAACCTCCTCGCTTTAACGAATCGCTGCCACTGGCGGGGTATCGATGCGCAGACGGCGCTGATCTCGGTGGGGGACCCGCTCGAGCCGGGGCAGTACGACTTGTTTCTGTTCGGCGGCGGGCAGGACCGGCAGCAGGTGCTCGTCGCTGACGATCTGCACCGGGGGAGGGGCAAAGCGCTGATCGAATCCGCCGAAGCCGGGGCGGTCATCCTGGCGATCTGCGGCGGGTATCAGCTCCTCGGCCATTACTACCAGCCGGCAGACGGGCCGCGTATCCCCGGCATCGGGCTGCTCGACGTGTGGACGGTCGCGGGCAACCGCCGCATGATCGGGAATGTGATCATCGAATGTGACTGGCTCGAACCGGATACCCTGGTCGGGTTCGAGAACCACAGCGGGAAGACATACTTAGGCAAGACCGGAGAGCCGATGGGACGGCGCGTCGTGGGGTGTGGGAACAACGGGGAGGATACGTTCGAAGGGTGCCGGTACAAGAACGTCTTCGGCTGCTATCTCCACGGGCCGATCATGCCCCGCAACCCGCATTTCGCGGACCTCCTGATCCGGCTTGCTCTCCGGCACCGGTATGGAGACGTTCCGCTTGCCCCCCTGGACGACGCGCTCGAATGGGAAGCCCACCGGGCGGCGCTCGCTCGCGCCGGAATCAAGAAGGAGGCGGCGGCGTAAATTCAGTGACCAGTGACGAGTAGAACCATCCATAGACTTGCTTTTTCTCTCCTCTGCTCCCCAACTCCTTTGCCCCTTTTCTCCTTTTCGCCCCCCTTTACACCCACGGAGCCCGGTCACACCCGCGGAACGGGTAATGGTCGCTGGGACGGAACTTGGGCAACGGCGGGTAGTAGTTGAGGTTTTCACGCTTCCGGCCCCGGCACAGGTAGACGGGAAACTTCTCCCGTTTGACGCGAGTCGTGGTGGGAATGTACCGGAGGGTCAGCCCGCCCCGCCGTCTGTCGGACGTATTGGCCTCGGAGCCGTGGATGATGTACGGGTCGTGCAGAGACACACCTCCAGCGGGCACGATGACATCGACCGCCTTCGACTCGTCCACGTACTGTGGGTCGATCCGCGAACTGAGCACGTTCGGACGAGACCGGTCCTCCTGGTGCGGGTACGTGACCCGGGGCTGATGGGTGCCGGGAATGACGCGCATACAGCCGTTCTCCGGGGTGGAATCGTCCACCGCCAGCCAGATGGTGATGACCTCCATCGGTTCGAGCGGCCAGTAGTGGCCGTCCTGGTGCCACAGGACGGGATGGCCCGTCCGTGGCGGCTTGCTGATGTAGTGGGCGGCAAACAGCGCGATATCCGGCCCCAGGAAGGGCTCGATCACGTCGATCAACCGGCTGTCGGTGCAGAGCCGGATCCAGAACGGGTCATCGATGATCAGATGATGGTGGTACTGCTCCGGCCGGATGTCCGGGTGTTTTTGTCCCAGCCAATCGATGTGGCCGCGCGTTTCCTCGGCCAACTCCTGGTCGATCACGTCCGGAATGACGACACAGCCGTCTTCTTTGTACCGTGCGACGATGTCTGAACCGTTCATCGAAGGAATCTCCTTATTCATCGTTCATCATTACATCGTTCATCACTGCTCTTCTCCCGTTCCAGATGCGCCCGGAGTTCCCGGCCGACCACTCCGATCTGGTGCTTGAAATCCTGGAAGGTATAACTCCGATGGAATTGCCAGTAGCTATTCCAGACTGCGTCCCGTTCGTCGCGGGCTTCGGCGTACACGGTAAGCGCCCGGCCCAACTCGGTCCGCCTGAAGTTGCGGGACGCCGCCCCGGTCAGGTAATAGCCGTATTTCGGGTTGGCGACCTCGTACCCGTACTTGATCATCGAGCGGGGCTTCTCGGAGAGGTGGGCGGCGCGGGCATGGAGAAGCGACGGATAGCAGATCGCTAACGCCCCGGCCTCGACGATCAACTTCTGCTGTCCCCGGATCCAGCCCAGCTTGCTCGTCTGGGGCGGCGTGTACAGCCTCCGGTGACTCCCCGGCAGCACCATCGTCGGCCCCATCTCCTCCGTGACGTCCTGAGGATAGAACATGCATAGGATTTCCGTCAGCTTCCGGTCCGCCATCCACGTGTCATCGACGTGCCACCCGCCGCCGTCGCTGAACCCGCCCTTGCTCAGATGATTCCAGAACCGGAACGGACTGATGGCGACATCGAGGGTTTCGAGTAGAAAGGAGATCAGGCGGACGACGCGGGGATGGCAGAGCAGGTCGCCCACGCTCTCGCGCTCGAAGATGGAAATCCCTTCGTGGCGGCAGGCTTCCGCGTGGATCCGTTCCACCAGCTCCGGCTCGATCCAGCCGTGCAGGACGATGTACCCGGCGTCGTGGAATTCTTTCTTCAGCGCCTTCAGATCATCATCGTTCATGTTCTCTACTCCTCCATCAGATGGACAACGAGCGTGCGTTCGAACGGCTACCGCCGGTGTCCGTGTGGAGTGTACGTGAGGCCGTCCCCCTGCGAAAAGAACCGCTCTAAGATGAACTCATGGCCGAGCTGGTTGTGGGTGTTCTCGGCGGGATACTCGATCGACGGGAACGCGATCACCCGCCAGCCGTCCGCCATCGCCTCCTTGATGTTCTTGTACGGGCATTCGTGCTTCGGGTCGAACCCGTACTCACTCTCGAACGGCCCGAAGTAATTCCAACTGATCACCCCGGCATCCACCCGGTCCGCCTCCGCCCAGATGTACAGGAGATGCTGCTGGCGTTCGCCGTCGAGCAACCGCCGCAGCGCCTGGATAGCCTCGGCGGAGACGGCTTCGCCCCTGGCGATCGTCTCTTCGGCCTGACGAAACCAGGCCTCGACTATGTTGACCATGCGTGCTGACCTCCACCCTCTTGCCTGATGCTACTCCTCCATGAAAGCTTTCCACAGAGCGTTGCTACGGAAAATGCGATGCTCCCTGCAATCTGTCAAGACCGATTCCTGAATCAGCCTCGTTCGATGTTTCTGCTTGACAGTCCGCTCAAGTTGTGGTAGTGTGGAATTCCAGATTTGTGAGACCCTTCGCTTCGCTCAGGGTGACATGTGGGAAGCGGTTTGAGGGATTCTGAGGAGACCGGTATGGCATCCAACCTGTTCCGCACGAAGAAGCTGGATGAGTTGTTCGATGAGACGGAAGGCGTCGAGCGGCTCAAACGCGCGCTCGGCCCGATTGACCTGATCGCCTTAGGCATCGGGGCGATCATCGGCGCGGGGATCTTTACGACGACCGGGACGGCGGCGGCGGGGAGCCTGGATCGCTTAGGGGCCGGGCCGGCGCTCATCCTGTCGTTCGTCATCACCGGGGTGGCCTGCGGGTTCGCCGCCCTTTGCTACGCCGAACTGGCGTCGATGATCCCCATCGCCGGGAGTGCGTACACGTACTCGTACGCGACGTTGGGGGAGCTGATCGCCTGGATCATCGGATGGGACCTCGTCTTAGAGTACGCGGTCGGGAACGTCGCGGTCGCCATCGGGTGGTCGGGGTATTTCGTCGTGCTGCTGGAGGGGTTCGGGATCACCATCCCGCCCTGGCTGACGACCGAATACCAGGCCGGGCTGGCCAACCCGGCGATCCTCAGCGCCGCCCCGCGGCTGTTCGGCTTTCCCGTGCTCGTCAACCTCCCGGCCGCGTTCAGTGTCGCGGCCATCACCATCATCCTCGTCATCGGGATCAAAGAGAGCGCCCGGTTTAACACCGTGATGGTGGCCATCAAGCTGGTCATCCTCCTGATGTTCATCGGCGTCGGCGTCTCGTACGTCAGGCCGGAGCACTGGCACCCGTTCATGCCGAACGGCTGGGCCGGCGTCCAGGCGGGCGCGGCGATCGCGTTCTTCTCCTACATCGGGTTCGACGCCGTCTCGACCGCGGCGGAGGAGGTCAAGAACCCCAGCCGCGACCTGCCCATCGGGATGATCGGGTCGCTGGTCATCTGTACCATCCTGTACATCGTGGTCGCGGCCGTGCTGACCGGCCTCGTCCCGTACACCCAGCTCAACACCGCCGACCCGCTGACGACCGCCTTACAGGTGCTGCACATCGACTGGGCGGTCGGCCTCGTCGCGTTCGGGGCGGTCATCGCCACCACGGCGGTGCTGCTCGTGTTTCAACTCGGTCAGGCTCGAATCTGTTACTCGATGGCCCGGGACGGCCTCCTGCCCAAAGTCTTCATGCGGCTGCACCCGACGTTTAAAACTCCTCACGTCAGCACGATCCTTATCGGTATCTTCGTCGCCCTGCCGTCGGCGTTCTTCGGGATCGCCGAGGTGGTCGAGTTGACGAACATCGGGACGCTGTTCGCGTTCATCCTCGTCTGCATCGGAGTGATCGTCCTCCGGCGCAAAGACCCCGACCGGCCCAGGCCGTTCCGGTGTCCGCTCGTCCCGGCCGTCCCCATCATCGGCATCGGCTTCTGTCTTTATCTGATGCTCGGCCTGCCACGGATCACCTGGGAGCGGTTCGGCATCTGGCTGGTTGTCGGATTGCTCCTGTACTTCCTGTACGGACGGAAACGGAGTGCGTTAAAAGATTCGGGGTTAGGGGTTCGGGAAAGAACAGGATAAACAGTTACGCTGAATCCCACAGCTCCAATCCCAATAACTTCTTTCCCAGTTCCGTCAGGTCGGCGGTCTTGCCGTATTGCTGTTCGAGGCCGCGCGGGTCGCCCGGAAACGCTGCGCCGGTGGGGGACAGGCGATCCCGCCACATCCGGATCCGGTGCTGTCGCGCTTCCTCATTCTTCTCATCCGCAGGATACATGGTGACGTACTGGGCCAGGCGCGGCCGGTCCGAGGTGTTCCGGCCGTTCCCGTGCGGCAGGAGGCTGTGCCAGATCAGCAGGTCTCCGGCCCGGCCAGGAATCCGTTTCACCGTCAGGTCTGTCAGGTCGGGCCGGTGAGGATGACGATCCGCCGGCTGGGTTTTCACCCATTCCTCGAACTGCCGGTGGAAGCCGGGGACGCACTGGAACCCGCCCTGGTTCTCGGCGGTGTCGGTCAGGTAGAGCACCCCCTGGACTTTGAACGGGATCGGCCGCGCCGCGGTGTCGAGGTCCCAGTGGACCATCCCGGGATGGTCCCATTCCGGCTTGTCCGGCCGGGCGGGAGGCTTCATGTTCGCCCGATCCATCGAGACCCAGAGTTTTTCTGTCCGCCAGATTTCCGTGAACGCCTGATGAACTCGGGGGTACTGGCGGTTGTTCCACAGCGCCTGGTGCTGGTAGAGCTCCACCATTCCGCCCTTCCGGTGGGGTTCGCGGTACCAGTCATCCGGGTCGTTCGGGTCCATCCCTAAGAACGTCCAGATCGTGTCGATCACCGCATCCAGGTTCGCTTGCGGTACCGCCTGATGGACGATCACGTACCCGTTCTCTTCCCAGAACCCGCGGTCTTGTTCGCTCAGCACGGACATGGCTCAGGATACCTCCGCAATAAAGAAATGGATTCCCGCTTTCGCGGGAATGACAAAGACCTCTCACGCAATCCCCAGCGCCTCGTCGATCTCGGCCTGGTACGCGTACACCTGGCAGGTCTCCACTTCACTCATCGTCACCGCTCGATCCGCTTTGGACGACTCGAACATCGCGTAGACCAGGGCCACGTCCTTCAGCCCTTCGACCTCGTCCACCTCGATTTTCCGTCCGTTCAGGATGGCCTCGGCCAGTTCGTGATACTCTAAGGCGATCAGCTTCCAATCCACCGCGTCGTCCGCGATGCGATCCGGGAAGAAGTGGGCGGCGAGCGGTTCCAGGTCGAACCCTTCGACAATCTTCAGGATCTCCTCGTGGCCGATTTCCTCCTGGCCTGCCAGTCTCATCCGGGCCCGGCCGCCGCGGGTTCCGTAGCTCTCCAGGCACCCTTGAGTCCCCGCGATGAGTTCCCGACCGCCGCTGGCGTGTCCGCCGATCGTGACGAGCCAGTTGACGACCACCCCGCTCTCCATCGTGAACAGGGCGAGCGATGTGTCTTCCGCGTCCGCCGGGACGGTCTGTTCCATCGCCTGAAACCGTTTCTGGTAGAACGTGTACGTATTCCCGATGGCGGAGGGTTTTGTCCTGACCGGCTCGATCAGGCGCACGTTTCCGTAGACTTCCGTGGCATCGCCGAGCTGGTACCGGATCAGGTCGGTGTAATGGACGCCCATATCAACGAGCGGCCCGCCCTTCGTCTTGAGGTGCCGCCAGGGGGTGATGAAGATCTCGTTGCCCGGGCTCATCGAGTGGAGCAGCGCCATGTACGGCGTGCCGATCGCGCCCGTCGCGAGGAGATGATGGACGAGACGGGCGGAGGGGTCTCGACGGTAGTTCTCGGCGACCGAGAGGACGCGATGGTTGCGGCGTGCCGCGTCGAGCATCATCTGGCAGGCCCCGACGGTGATGGCCATCGGCTTCTCCACCATCACGTGCAGCCCTAAGTCGAGCGCCTGGCAGGCGACGGTATGGTGGACGGAGGGGTCGGTTACGACGTCGACAGCGGCGAGGTCGGGCGTGTGGCGGGTCATCGTTTCCAGGTCGGTGAAGATGGCTGGCCGGATGCCCAACAGCTTCTCCGCTTCCGAAGCGGCCAGCTCCGCGTTCTCCCGACGGATGTCGCACAGGGCGCACAGCTCGACGGTGTTGAACGGACTCTGCGCCAGTTCCCGCAGCCCGTAGAGATGCCGCGTCCCCATCCCGCCGCAGCCGACCAGTCCGATTCTGATGGTGTCCATGTGGCCTCCGGTAGTCGGTGGTCGGTGATCGGTAAAAATCAGCTATGACAGAAAGGTTGACAATACATCTGTTTGATTGTACTATTGAATCGAGCAATTCAGGCTCTAGAAAATCTCGCTATGAACGACAATTATAGAAGATGGCTTTACATCTGTGTATTTGCTTTTCTCTGTCATGGAAAGAGGACAATGGCACCAACCTCAGACCTTGAATTAGTCACACTGGCAGAAGCGGCACGAATTGTAGGGAAAAGCCCTCACAATATCCGCGACTATATTCAACGTCAGCGAATCGGCAAATACAACACCCAGGGCGAGCAAATCAAACGTGCCCGTAATGGTGAATTGTTTGTATCGCTCAAAGAACTCAGAATTTTTTTAGCGTTAATCGAGCAAGGCGATGCAAAGCATCACCACGCAGGCTTACATCCCGAATTAGGTTTTCACGGCCTTCCCGAATACAAAAGAACAAAGCATGTTCATCGTTTACATCCGTATCTCGGGAAATTTATCCCACAACTGGTCGAGTGGTTTTTATCGCGTTACTTCAAGCCTGATGACGTCATTCTCGACCCCTTTATGGGGTCCGGCACGACGTTAGTGCAGGGCAATGAAATGAACATGCACACAATCGGCATTGACATTTCACCCTTCAATTGCCTGATTGCGCGCGTCAAGACGGCCAAGTATGACGTGGTTCAAGCACGCTCAGAAATCCTGGAAGTTGAAAAACATGTCGCAAATTTTTCCAAGCAACTCACTGGCTCACAGGACGTAAGATTGCCGCTTTTTCCTGAAGACAAAATGGAAGAACTCAACGCAGGATTACTTGCTGAATGCCAGGGTGAGTATCTCAAGACGTGGTTTGCTCCACGTGCTTTATTAGAAATGTTGTACTACCGTCGGCTCATTCCCTATTACAAGTATCAAGACTTGCTGCGCGTCGTTCTGAGTCGGGCAGTACGTTCTTCGCGGCTTATACCGCACTATGATTTGGCGACACCCACAGTTCCCATTCCCATTGGGGAAAAATATTGGTGCAGAAAGCATAACCGCTATTGTGTGCCGATTGATAACTGTCTGGTAAAAATTCATGCGTATAGCGAAGATACCGCACGGCGACTCGCGGAGTTTGACAAGTTGAGCTCTGATAAGACCGTCACCATCGTGCAGGGCGACGCACAGGAAGTAAACCTGAAAGCAGAGTTATCAAAAACTTCAATCGCTGACCGTCTCGTTGACGGCATTTTTACATCACCGCCCTATGTGGGACAGATTGACTACCATGACCAGCATGTTTACGCTTACGAACTTTTTGGGCTTCCTCGACAAGACGACTTGGAGATAGGACCCAAAAAACGTGGGAAGTCCAAGCAAGCGCAAAAGGACTATATTAAAGGGATTGCGGCAGTGTTTCGCAATGCGCGTTCAATGCTCAAGCAGGATGCCAAAGTCTTTGTGGTGGCCAATGACCGTTTTCAACTCTATCCTGAAATTGCTCAATTAAGTGGATTGAGAATCGTAGAGCAGTTTCATCGTGCGGTCACGAAACGCACGGAGCAAGGTGACGACCCTTACCAAGAGACAATTTTTATGATGGTCAAAGGAAGCGAGGACAAGTTTCACGGGAATGACAACCGGGGGTCCTTCATTCCGCAATCCTCATTTCGCATTCCGCAATCGAAAGAGGTGTTCTATGGTGCGACCTGCTGGCCCCACTGAGGCGCAACGCACACAATGGAACGAGCAAGGCTATCTCGTCATCGAACAGGCGATCCAGGGCGACGAGCTGCACCGGCTCCAGGACGCGTTCAACGACTGGGCTGACCGGTGCAAGTCGAACTGGCTCGACCGGGTCGCGGCGGGGGAAGTCGCGGCCACGTACTACGACATCCCGAACGTCCTTGAGAAGGATGAACTCTTCATCAACCTGGTCGACCATCCCAGCTACTACGGCCTCCTGAAAGCCTTCACAGATGATCAGCTCCTCTTCCAGGGCCCCCAGGCCCGGACCGTCCCGCCCTGGCCGGTCAGTTATTCAGGATGGCATCCCGACGTGCCGCGCAGCAACCCGCTCCACATCAAAGTCCAGGTGTACGTGACCGACGTCGAGCCCCGGACGGGCGAGTTCGCGTACGTGCCGGGGAGTCACAAGCCCGATGCGGGGCCATATTTCAAAGTCCACCGATCGGAGAGCATGCCCGGTCATAAGACGTTCCCCGGCACAGCGGGAACGGCGATCATCTTTAATTCGTACGGCTGGCATGCCGCGATGGACAACCACACCGACATCCCCAGAAAATCGATCATCCTGATCTACGAGAAACGGACGCCAGGGCGGGTCGACCCGAGCAGGTTTGCGTCGATCGCCCATTCCTGCACGACGCCGGAACGCCGAGCGCTCTTCTGTCTGGAGGCCTGATGCCCCGCATCGACGCGCATCTGCACGTGTTTGCCAAACTCTCCGCTGAGTTTCCGAGGGAGACGGGTGAGGTGTTTCCGGCGGACCGGGAAGAGCCGGTTGAAAAACTCCTGAGCGAGATGGAAGCCCACCGCATCGACCAGGCGGTGCTCACCCAGATCGGCGGAACCAGCCTCGAACACCACGCCTACCTCCTGCACTGCCTGAAGACGTACCCCGACCGGTTCTTGGGCATCGGCCTCGTCCCCCCGGAGAC
>JACQVL010000284.1 GCA_016209865.1 Candidatus Latescibacterota bacterium
CCGACCTGTGGGATCGGGCCGTCCCGGATGCGCCGTACTGGGACGTCTGGACGGGCGCGGCGGCCTGGCTGGCGCAGCACCTGTGGTGGCACTACGAATATGCTCTGGACGAGACATTCTTGCGCGGACACGCCTATCCGTTCATGAAAGAGGCCGCCGCGTTCTATGAGGATTATCTGGTCGAAGATACGAAAGGGCGGTCGGTGACCGTCCCCTCGCAATCCCCGGAGAACTACTTCGTGGGCGGAACCCGTCCGGTGAGCCTCTGCGTGGGGGGAACGATGGATTTTGCGTTGATCCGGGATTGTCTGGGGCACCTGATCGAGGCCAGCCACCTCTTAGGGGTTGATGCAGACCTGCGCCCGGTCTGGCAGGGCATCCTCGACCGGCTTCCGCCCTTCCAGGTCGGCCGGCACGGGCAGTTGCAGGAATGGCTGGAGGACTACGAAGAAGCGGAGGTCGGGCACCGGCATCTGTCCCATCTGTTCGGCCTGTTCCCCGGCGACCAGATCGTCCCGGATGAAACGCCGGCGCTGGCGCACGCCGCCCAGGTCGCCCTCGAACGCCGGGAAGCGGACTGGAAGACGCTCACGCCCTGCGGCTGGTCGTTAGCCTGGGCGTCCGCCTGCTGGGCCCGGCTGGGGAACGGGGACAAGGCGTACGAATGCTATCTGCGGCTGGTGCGGGATTATTCCACCCCGGCGCTCCTCGACCTGATCTGGCCGTCCCGCGCGGCTCTGGCTCATCTTGAGGAACAGATGGCTAGGACCTCCCATGCGGAGGTCTTCCAGATCGAGGCGAACATGGGCGGCACGGCGGCGGTCGTCGAGATGCTCCTCCAGAGCCACCGTCATGTCCTCCGGTTCCTGCCCGCCCTGCCGTCAGCCTGGCCATCGGGCGAGGCGCGCGGACTCCGGGCGCGCGGCGGGTTTGAGGTCGACTTAGCCTGGGACCACGGCCGGTTGACGCGGGCGATCATCCGCAGTCTGAAGGGCCGGGAATGCGCCATTCGCCTCGCGGACGCGCGTGTGACGCAGGATGGACGGGACGTGGACGTGCGACGCGAGTCTGGACGACTCGTCTTCCAGACGAAGGCAGGGGAAGCGTATCGTGTCACGCCGGCGGAGTAGCCAAAAAATCTGGGAACGTTCTGAGCGTTCGTAGCGTCTTAAAAAATAGATCGGTGGTCGGTAGTCGGTGGTCGGTCAAATCGAACGGACAGCATTTCCTTGATCCCCCGGAGATCCCTTCAGAGGAGCGAGCGTATGACCCTATGCAGAGCACGACTCGTGGCGTTCATCGGCGTCTGCTTCTTCAGCGTGAGCGTCGGATGCGGCACGAAACAGAGCAACCCCTTGTCGTCGGGCACGAACGGAATCTCAGACGCCGCCCTGGCGGAGGCCATCACCACCGTCACGGCCAACAGCATCGCGTCAGAAGTCCTGGCCCTCTCGGAGGAGACGCCCCTCGCGCCCTCACCGACGGGTGAACGTCCGCGCCTGGATCGGCTGAAAGAAGCGCTGGGACTGACGGATGACCAGGTCGCTCAGATTCAACAGATCGTCGAAGCGACGCGCCAGGCGATCCAGTCCATCCGGCAACAGGTGCGCGCCGGTACTCTGGCACGCCAGCAAGCCCACGAGCAAATTCGGGCACTCCATGAGCAGCAGAAGGCCCAGATCGAGGCGGTGCTGACCCCAGCGCAACGGGAGCAGTTCGCTCAACTGCGTGCTGAGCACGACCGGCAGTTCAACCTCCGGCGTCTCCAGCAGGCTCTCAACCTGACCGACAACCAGGTGGCGCAGATCGAACAGATCATGAGGGCGACGTGGGCACAGGTCCAGGAGATCAAACGGCAAGTCGAGGCCGGGTCGCTGACCCCGGAGCAGGCGCGGACGCAGATCCAGGCGCTCCATCAGGCGGAACAGGCGCAGCTCGAGGGAGCTCTGACCGCGGACCAACTGGCCCGGTTCCGTGGGATCATGGCCCACCATCGCTACGACCCGCAGCGCCGTCGAGGGTGAGACTGATTACGGATGAGATCGTTCCACGCAGTGCAAGCCGCCTGGCATGCAGACCCCTCAGCCAGGCGGTTTTTTCGTCCCCCTGATAGCTCTGTTTCACCGACCACCGATCACCGATCACCGACCACCGATTGTATAATCTCCCCCAACCGCGGCGGCCTGTGGCCAAACGTCTCCAGGAACGCCCGGTACGTGGGAATCAGGCGTAACCGCACTTTGGCGTCGTGGTTGACCGCGATGTCCATCAGCTTGTGATCGAGAAACGGGTTGGCGAACCGTTCCAGCGCCTGTTCGGCAAAGGATGCGGGGTCTACCACCTGTCCGATCAGGGTGGGCACGATCTCCTCGAAG
>JACQVL010000285.1 GCA_016209865.1 Candidatus Latescibacterota bacterium
CCCTGACCCCCGACCCCTGATTTTATGCCACAAACGCTATCGTCTCCATCAGATGCTGCAGCCAGAACATCCATTTGGACGCCCACCGGTAGGCGGCGCGGGAGCGGTAGTCCTTCTCCCGGAGCACCCGGCTGTTGTTGTTGGAATTGATGTCCATCACCAGGATGTGATTCGGGTCGACGGTCGCCGACCGGAGCTTGGACGGTTTGGTGTACCGGTACTCCGCCCACCGGTACCGCCCGTCCCATCGCTCGTTTACGACCTCCCCGTTCTCGAACACCATCTGCACCTCGACGGGGAAGATGGCCTCGCCTTCCCGCGCGACCCGCACCCGTGTCTCATACATCTTTTTTCCCCTCTGCTCCTCTGCCCCCTTGCCCCCCTGCGGTTTTCCATTGAAGTTGAAGATCCCCTTTGCCTCCTTCACCGGCTCGCTCGTCGCGTCCGCGATCCGGTAGTCGAACACGTTCGAACTGTACCAGGTGTTCTGGAAGAACCACGTCATGTCCTTCCCGGTGACCTCATTGACAGTGTTGATGAAGTCCTGCGAAGTCGGGTGCTTGAACCGGTACCGGTGGTGGTACGTCCGCATCACCCGGTACATCATCTCCTCGCCTAAGTAGCGTTCCAGCGTGAGGAGGGAAAGGCCGGGCTTCCCGTAGGAGTTAATTCTGTAGGTATCCCAGTACTCCCAGCCTTTCCGGGCCATCACATCGTGCTGTCCGGCGTTACGAAGGTCGCTGACGTTGCCCTCCTGCCGGTCGGGCTGGATGTCCTCGAAGGCGACCGGAATCCCCACCGTCGTGCCCGCGCCATCCCCGCCTAAGTACCGCTGTGACTGCACGAACTTCTGCTTCCAGCCGGCGTGGAGGACTTTATCCGTCGAGTACGTGTTGAACCCTTCATCTAACCACGCTTCTTCGAACTCGTTATTGCCGACCAGTCCGTACCAGAACTGGTGGCCGAACTCGTGGACGGTCACCCCTTCCGGCTGGGAGACCCGGCCGGGCGTCCAGGCGTTCGCCCCGCCGGTGAACAGCGTCGGGTACTCCATCCCGCCCGACCGGCTGTCGTTCGCCGGGTCGACGACGGTCAGGTCGTCGTACGGGTACTCCCCGTACCATTCCCCGAAGAAGCGGAGGGCGTTCCGGGTGGCCGTCCAGTAGCGCTCCTCGAGGTGCGCGTGATGCGGCTGGAGGAGGATCGTCACGTGGACAGGCTTGAGCGGGATATGCCGGCCGGGGACGTCGTTCGAGTCGGGCGCGTCGTGGGTAAACTCTTTCTCGACCTTGATGAAGTCCGGAGAGGTTGTCCACGCGAAATCGTGGACGTCTCCCTGGGAGAACCGGTACGTCGTCGTGCCGTCCGGACTCTGTTTCGTCTCTTTCGGCCGTCCGCCCGTCGCGCCGATGACGTAAGCGCCCGGCACGGTGATCGTCACGTCGTACACCCCGTAGTCCGCGAAGAATTCCGTCCGGCGGTGGAACTGGTGGCAATTCCACCCGCCTTTCCACCAGACGCCGATCTTGGGGAACCACTGCGCGACGAAATGGTACGTCCGCCGCGCCCCGGTCCGGGACAGGGGCAGGGGCTGCTTCGTCTCGAACTCAACCCGGAACCGCACCGTCAGGCTGTCCGGCACCGGCTTGGGCGTCCGCACCTGGCAGACGGTCTGGTCGTCCTTGTTATCGTCGTCCGGCTGGATGTACGCGAACGTGCCGGTGATGTCCGTCTCGTCGAACGCCGCCTCAGACGGCCATGCGCCCACGGGCGCGACTTTCACGGATTTGACGTTCGTGTACCCGTAATCGTTCTCGGTCATCTTCTCCCGGCCGAGGTCGCCGCCGCCTTCTTTGGCGAACGTGCTCCGGTTATTCTTCCAGGCGTTGTGGTAGAGGTGGAACGGGAACTCCTGGAGGCTCTGCCCGGAGGTATTCGTCCACGTCAACTCTTCCCAGCCGCTGATGACGTTCGTCTTCGGGTCGAGCGTCACCTCCATCGTGTAGTTGGCGATCCGCGGGCTCTGACGGGGGAGGACGAGGCGCTGCATCCAGTCGGCCTCCGCGCTTGAGGACGGGCTCATCGGGGGAGGGAGTTCTACCATGACGGTATCGGGCTGCGTCTCTGCCGCCTGTTGGGCGGCCCGGAGGCTCGACAGGGAGGGGGCGTCACTCCCGGCGAGCAGGAGCAGACCGAGCAGACTGACGACGACACTCCAACGAATCACGACGAACGTTCGTGGCATGCAGCGGCCTCCTTTTTGAACCACGAAGGCCACGAAGATCGCGAAGAAAGCGGAACCTTCGTGACCTTCGTGCTCTTCGTGGTAATCCCTTGCATTGAACCCTGCCAGTGACTTACATCCACGGGGTCAGATCGACTCGCCGTCCGGCGATGGCCGACAGGTACGCGCCGTAGCTGACGACGACCACGTCACGCGCCAGCCACGCCCCGCTCTGCGGCTCCCGGCCGTGCGCGACCGCCTCGCAGAAGTCCTGCAACTCGTTCGGGAACCCGTTCATCCAGTCCTCGTCCGGGTTGGTGTACTGCCAGCCGGCCGTCGTCTCGACTTTTTCCCGGATGTCCGGGGAGGGGAACAGGTGGCCGGCCGGGGCGTACGTCATCATCCCGGTGTTCGGGCTGATGTTGCACTGGATGACCGCCTTGCTGGAGTAAACGGTCATCCAGTTCTGCACCCCGCCTAAGGACACGTCGGCGGCGGTGATCTGGGCGACCGACCCGTCGTCGAACGTCACGACCATCGTCCCCCAGTCCTCGCAGTCTTTCCAGCCGAGCTGGACCCAGCGTTCTGATTCGGCCAGGAAGGACTCGATCCGGGTGAGGTTACTGACGGCCGCCAGCACGTTCGCCGGACGGATGGACGTCCCGCGCCGGCGCAGCCCTTCCTGCGCCTTCAGGAAGAGCGCCCCGCTCAACGGATGGCATCCTTTATGGAACAGGCTACCCCCGCCCGCGTACCGCCATTCTTTCGAGTACGGGGAATGTGAGCCGCTGTGGGACTCCTCGGCTAAGATGCGCATTATCGTACCGTCCGCCTGGGCGAGCAGATGGTTGGCCTTCTGGACGCTGGGCGCGTAGACCCAGTTCTCCGCGTACAGCAGGCGGACGCCGTTCCGGCCGATCGCCGCCAGCACCTCGTCCGTCCCCGCCACCGCCTGGTCGAGCATCGTCCGCGCGCCCGGCTCATCCGACGGGCGGTCGGTGAACACCCCGGTCAACGGCTTTTCGCAGGCGACGTGCTTCCCGACGTTCGCCGCCTGGATGGCCATCGGCCGGTGGAGATGGTTGGGGACGCACAGGTCGATCAGGGTGATCTCCGGGTCGGCTAACATCGCCTCGAACGTCGGGTACGCGACCTCCAGACCGTGCTGTTTGGCGAACGATTCTGCGCTCTCCTCCGTCTTTGCTGTCACGCCCTTCACTCTGAGGTCCACCCCGTAGACTCGCCGGTAATTCCGGGCATGGAACGAGGCGGCGAACTTCGCACCGACAAGACCGACAACGACACGCTGTCCAGGCATACACGTCTCCTCTGTCATCTTCTACGTTCCCGTCCAATCGATCACGACGCCCCAGTATTCATCCTTGCGATTGAGCAGTCCCTCGTACGCATCCTGGATCTGGTCGGGTCTGATCGTATGACTGATCAGGTCGGCGACCCGCAGCCGGCCATCCTGGAGCATCCCGAAGAGGACATGCGAATTCGACTCGATCGACGTCCGGACCTGCTCACTGCCCCGCTGGGGAATCTGCCACTCCCAGCTACTCTTGATCGTCGCCCATTTGAGGAAAACTTGACGAAGAACCTCGGAGGCTAAGTGCGTGGACGGCTCACGAACAAGCCCGATGAGCAGGATTTGTCCGCCGCGCCGGAGGAGGTCGAGGCCGGTCATCACGCACTCCGTGCTCCCGATGGCATCGATGACCAGGTCGGTTCCCCGCCCGGACGTGAGGGTCATGACGACCTCTTTCACGTCGTGTCGTCGCGGGTTCACGGTGTGGGCGATCCCGCAGTGCCCGGCCGCCTCCAGACGCCGGTCGGCCAGGTCGACGCCGATGACCGACGCGCCGGCCAGTTGGAAGAGTTGGGCCGCCAGGTTGCCGACGAGACCCAGTCCAAAGACGACCACCCAATCGCCGAGGGTGAATGACGCGATCGTCGGAGCGGTGATCGAGACCGCCGCCAGCCGGACGAACAGCGCCGTCTTGGGGTCGAGTCCATCCGGGACTTTCAGGAAAAAAGCCCGACTCGTATCGAGGACGGTATGGGACGCATGGTGCGCATAACTGAAGAGCAGGTCTCCGGCCTGGATCCCTTTCACGTCGGAGCCCAGGTGAGTGACCCTGCCGATGTGCGTGTAGCCGGGACGACAGGGGAACGAGACGAGGCCGGCTTCGAGGCCGGAATACATCGCCACCTCGGTCCCGGCGCTGATGAGGGTGTAGTGGGTTTCGATCAGGACTTCAGTCGGCCCCAGACGCGCCGGGTCGAATGACACATCCTCCCAGGCGACCTGCCGGGCAGCGGGAAAGTGGACGCCACGTCCGTGCACGGACGGCTCCTTTCATGGGGGCATTTGCTCTATACACCCGGAATCGGGGTGATCTCGAAGTCCGCGCCGAATTCGATGAGAGTCTCGGCGACGACCTCCGCGACCTGCGCCGCGACGTTCGTGCAGAATGTCATCCGTTCCGGGCTCTTGAATTCCGCGAACTGGCCGGTCATGTGGTTGCAGATGATGTCCGGACTGGCGCCCCGGTCGACCCGGTGTTTCCACTGTTCGGTGTAGTACTGGATGGCCTGGCGGAGGGTGTCGGTCACCGCTCCCGTGGGGTCGGGATCGCCGAAATATTCCCCCAAGATCAATTCCCCCGCCTTGATCGCCCCGCACTGTCCCTCTCCGGTGATCCCTCCCCGGCGGAGCGCCTGGTAGGGGCGGGTGGGCAGGTTGAACGTCTCGGCCAGGCAGATTCCGCAAGACCGGTGCGGGATGGTCACCCCCTCGTACAGGATGTAGGCCTTCTCGCGTGCTTTGGCGATCAGGGCGTGTTTTTCAGCGTCGGATCGGGGCTTCACAGGGCCTCCAAAGGCAGTGACGAGTGACGAGTTAACACAGGAAAGAAGATAGATTAGCCTGAAATGACAACCGAAAGCATCTTGACAACGTGAGTTCTCACGTCTCACTGATCCTCTCTCGTTGTTCTTCTCGTCACTCGTCACTCGTCACTGCTCTTGATACGGTATCCCCTCTCTCGCCAGCGCTCGCATCCTGTCCTGAAACCCGGCCGGGGAGAACGTCCAGGTGAGCTTCAGGGAGATGGTTCCGGTGTTGACGAGGCTGTGCCAGGTGTCTTTCGGGATGAAGACCGTCGTCTCCGGCCCGACGTCCTGGGTTTCGTCCCCGACCTGTATCCGTCCCTGGCCGTCGTAGATGAAGAGGATTTCTTCCGCGTCCGGATGGATGTGACGGGGGATTTCGCTACCCACATCGACCACTTCCAGCCCCATGGCGAACTGTTGAGAGCCGGTTGTGCGGGGTTCGATGAGGATGGAGATCTGGCGTGGAATATCCCGATAGATCAACTTGTCCCCGTCTTGCCAGCGGAAGATCGTTCGCATCGTGACGTCTCCTCACGGGGCTGTGGTATCCACATGGTTGGAAGGATGGTGTACTGAGGCGGGACAACGCTGACGTTTTGCTCTCGAACAAAGTATAGGTTCTCTTCCTTACCCGTCAAGGAGAGATTCATACGGACACTGGATTCCGCTTTCGCGGGAATGACCATCAGGGAGAAGGTCTTTTTCACTCTTCACTCTTCACTGCTTCTCTAATCATCCCCGCGCACTGACGAAATTCCCCGCTCTCGCACAGACTGGGTTGCGTCGTGAAAATCGCGCAGGACAGACCGGTGTCCGGGGCCGCCCAGACGACCGTCCCGGTCGCCCCGTAGTGGCCGAATGTCCGGGGCGAGAGGCCCGTCCCGAACGCCGTCTCCGGCCGGTTCAGCCGCCATCCCAATCCCCACGCTTCTTTCTGCTTCACCTCCGCCGGGAGGCGATCCATCAGCGCGGTCTGGTCGGTCGTCATCGCCCGGACGGTCGCCGGGTCGAAGACCCGGACGCCGCCGTACGCCCCGCCGCTCAGGAACGTCTGGCAGAAGACGCTCATGTCCCGCACGGTCGAGAACATCCCGCCCCAGGGCGCGCCGAACGCCCGCCAGTAGGGTTTATTCCAGCCCCAATCTGCTTCGATTAAGTCGTCCGGCAGCCGGATTTCAGGAATACGTCCCAGCATCTCCGGCCTGACGCCGAGCGCGGTGTCCGCCATGCCTAACGGCTCGAACACTTCACGCCGGAGGAACTCCGGAAGGGGTGTTCCTGTCACTCGCCAGACGATCTCCCCTAAGATGGCGATCCCGGCGCTCTGGTACGAGATGTTCGTCCCCGGCTCGAACAGCAGGTCGAGGTC
>JACQVL010000289.1 GCA_016209865.1 Candidatus Latescibacterota bacterium
GGTCGGTGTCATGCTGAGCCGAAGGCGAAGCATCTGGTTGCATACACCTGGGGAGGGAGCCACCAGGCACAGCACTTCGCCGTTAATCCAAAATCCAAAATCTAAAATCCAAAATAGAAAGGGACACAATCCCATGACTACCGGGAACCGCGAGCAACTCCTCCACGACGACCGATACCTGCTCCATCCGCTCCACCATCCGGCCGATCATGCGGAGCCGATCATCTGGGTGAAGGGAGAGGGCGCGACGGTGATGGACAGCGAGGGGCGGACGTACATCGATGGTCTGTCCAGCCTCTGGAACGTCAACGCTGGACATGGCCGGCGCGACCTCGCTGAGGTCGCCGCCCAGCAGATGACGGAGCTGGCGTTCTTCTCCTGCTATACCGGGTCGACGAACGTTCCCGCCATCCGGCTGGCCAAACGTTTGAGTGAACTGGCGCCGCCACGACTGAACACCACGTTCTTCACGACCGGCGGGGCGGAGTCGAACGACAGCGTGTTCAAGACGGCACGCTTCTACTGGCAGGCCAAAGGGTACACAGAAAAGGTGAAGATCATCTCCCGCCGGCATGCGTACCACGGGGTGACACTCGGCTCGATGAACGCGACCGGGATCGAGACGTATCATTCGATGTTCGAGTCGAGGATGCCGGGATTCCTGCATATCGATGCGCCCTACGTGTATCATTATACCCCCAAAGAGGCCGGCGTCAGTTGCGGAGAAGCCGCCGCCCGCGGCCTGGAGGAGGCGATCCTGCGGTCGGGGCCGGAGACCGTCGCCGCCTTCATCGGCGAGCCGATCCAGGGCGCGGGCGGGGTGATCGTCCCCCCCGATGACTACTGGCCGCGCATCCGGGACATCTGCTCGAAGTACGATGTCCTGTTGATCGCCGACGAGGTGATCACCGGGTTCGGGCGGATTGGCCACTGGTTCGGCCTGTCCCACTGGGACGTGGAGCCGGACATGATGACGTTCGCCAAAGGCATCACGAGCGGGTATCTGCCTCTTGGCGGGCTGATGGTGTCGGATGACATCCGCGA
The DNA here is from genome assembly GCA_016209865.1 of Candidatus Latescibacterota bacterium. Classification (GTDB taxonomy): domain Bacteria; phylum JAAXHH01; class JAAXHH01; order JAAXHH01; family JACQVL01; genus JACQVL01. The sequence goes on from JACQVL010000289.1 coordinate 1,045, forward strand.
GGTCATCGCGAACGCCCCGCCCGACAAGAAATGGACGCATTCGTTCACTTACTCCGGCCATGCGACCTGCTGCGCGGTCGGGTTGAAGAACATCGAGATCATCGAGCGGGAGAGGCTGATCGACCGGGCGCGGGTGATGGGACAGCGGCTGCGGGATGGCCTGGAGAGCCTGTACGACCTCGACCACGTCGGGGACGTGCGCGGTCTCGGCCTGATGGCGGCGGTCGAGCTGGTGGCGGATCGCGCGACCAAAACTCCGTTCGAGCCGGCACGCGCCGTCGGGAGTCGCGTGTTACGCGAGGCGTTGCGTCGTGGGCTGTATACCCGCGCCCGCCGGGATACGATCGTGCTCGCCCCGCCCCTGGTCGTGACAGAAGCGCAGGTAGACCGGATTGTTGAGGCCCTGAGGGACTCGATTCGGGCGGTGGTCGGATAACTCTTTCTATAGTTTTTCAGATAATGATTTGGAATGGCGACATCGTATAATTAGCGAAACTCGTTGGTGTTCAATCCAAAATCCAAAATCTAAAATCCAAAATATTTTTTGTGCTTCGACATTCGATCCCATGCGTCACCTTTTCCTTCTCCTCTCTCATCTCTCCCTTCTGCTCCTCCTCTGCCTGGCCGCCTGCCGGCCGGCCGGGACGCGGACCGGGCACGTCACGCTCGATTACCAGACTGATTACGCGGCCATCGCGGCCGCCGTCGATTCCACGCGCATCCGTCAGTCGATCACCCGCCTGGCCGGCTTCGGCTCGCGCATGACCGGCTATCCGGGGGCGGACAGCGCCGCACAGTACCTGGTCGACCAGTTCACCACGATCGGCTTAGAGGACGTGAAGACGGAAGAATTCATCGCGTCCGTCCCGCTGGATGAGGGCGGGGAGCTGACCCTCCTCGACCCCATCCCGGCCACTTTCCCGCTCTCCTCCCTCTGGCCGAACCTCATCCGTACGTCCACCCTGCCGCCCGGCGGTCTGACAGGACGTCTGTACTATGTGGGCAGGGGGGATTGGGCCGACTTCAACGGGAAGAATATCGTCGATCAGATCGTCCTCATGGAGTTCAACACGAGCACCAACTGGGAGAACACCGCGATCTTAGGGGCGCGAGCGGTCATCTTCGTCGAGCCGGACTGGACGACCCGCGTGGAGGGAGAGGAGAAGTATTTTCAAGTCCCCATTAATTTCCCCCGGTTCTGGATGAGGAAGCAGGATGCGCACCCCCTGGTCGAACGGCTGCGGAACGGGGAGACCCTCCACGTCCGGGCGAAGGCGCGGATGACCTGGAAACGCGTCCCCGCCTACAACGTCCTGGGGAAGATTACCGGCACGCATCCGCAACTGAAGGACGAGAGCATCGTCCTCGAATCGTACTACGACTCCATCTCCCCCGTCCCGGCGGTCTCCCCAGGGGCGAACCAGGCGACGGGCATCGTCGCGCTCTTAGAGATGGCGCGCTACTTTCGGGCGCATCCGCCCGCCCGCACCGTCTACTTCCTGGCGACATCCGGCCATTTCCTCTCGTTGAGCGGGGTCAGCGCGTTCGCCAACCGGCATACCCGGAAGACGCCGTACTTCGCCGAACGGTTGACAGAGCCGATCGACATGAAAC
>JACQVL010000291.1 GCA_016209865.1 Candidatus Latescibacterota bacterium
AAACAGACCCGCGCCGGTGTCGAACCAGTAGGGAGTGCCGAGCGTGCCCGCGCAGACGATCGCGCTGTAGTCCTTCATGGCAATCGCCACCGCTTTGCCCTTGAAATTCGTCGCCATCCGCAACTCGTCGCTGAGCGTCGAGCCTTGAATGCTACGCGGAGAGGTGTGATCGTCCGGCTGGGGCTGTTTTCCGAGGATGTGGTACTGCGAGTCAGCGAGGGCAGGCCGCGGTTGTCCGGCCGCCCGGTCGAACCAGTAGTTGTCGATCATCCCGGACCGGTATCCGTACGTCCCGGAGGTGATCACGCTGTGGCCGGGGATGGTCGTGACATGAAGATGGTTGTAGGTGGCGTCGGTCATCCACGCCCCGCCGTCCATCAGCCGGCGGAACCCGCCGGGCGAGAACAGATCGCTGAACCGGGTCAGGTAGTCAGCGCGAAATTGATCGATGATGATCAGGACGACGAGGCGCGGCCGGGGGGCGGGAGTAGCTGCGGCGATCGACAGCACGGCGGCGATGAGCACGAGCATCCGTGCGAACGGAGAAAAACAGGACATCCCAATCTCCTCGAATCCAGAGGATACATGACCGACGACACGGCGCGAGCCAGTATAACGCGGTCGAGAAGAGGCCGCAAGGGAAATGTCGGGTGCGCGGGATGAAAAAACGCTTGACCTGGCAGATGGGGCGCGATACTGTTCGTTTTTACCGACCACCGACCACCGACTCCAAAGGACCGACCGCATGACCCCTGCAGCCCTTCGAGAACGACTCCACGGCGTGTTTGCGTTCCCGGTGACGCCGTTCAAAGCGGACTATTCGCTCGACCCCGATGGCCTCCGGCACAACGTCCGCGTCCTCATCAAGAATGGAATCCGGATCATCTTCGCCTGCGGAGGGACGGGCGAGTTCTTCTCGCTCACCTTAGAGGAGTATGAACGCACCGTCAGCGCCGTGGTCGAGGAGGCCGAGGGTCGAGTCCCGGTCCTGGCCGGGATCGGGTACGGGACCCATCTCGCCCGTCAATTCGCCGACGCGGCCGTGCGGGCTGGGGTCGATGGACTGCTGGCGCTGCCGCCCTACCTGATCCAGGCGGAGCAGGAAGGCCTGTACCAGCATTACCGGGCGATCGCCCAGTCGGTCGATGTCGGGGTGATCCTCTACCACCGGGACAACGCCGTGTTCACCCCCGACACGGTGTCCCGCCTGGCGGAACTGCCCACCATCGTCGGGTTCAAAGACGGGTACGGCAACCTGGAACTGTTCGCCCGCATCCGAGGCCAGGTGGGCGACCGGCTGGCCTGGATCAACGGGATGCCGACGGCGGAGATGACCGCCCCCGCGTTCTTCGCGGTCGGGGCGTCCGCGTATACCTCCGCCGTGTCCAATTTTATTCCGCACATCACCCTGGAATTCCACCGGGCGCTCGTCGCGCACGACGCAAGGCGTGTGCAGGAACTCCTGACGTCGGTGTTCGAGCCGCTCTGCCGCATCCGGGATTACCGGAAGGGGTACGCGGTCTCGTACATCAAGGCGGCGATGACGACGCTCGGCCGGTCCGCCGGGCCGGTGCGGCCGCCCCTCATCAACCTGGAACCGGCCCATGCGCGGGAGTTAGAGGACGTCTTGCGACAGATCCTCACCCGATGGGGAGCCAGTGAGTAAGGGCGCGGCGTGCTGCGCCCTTGTGGATGAAAGGAGACAGTGCGTGAGGATCACAAAGTTCGTTCAAATGGGTCTCGTCATCGGCCTGATATTGTCCGGGCTTCTCGTCCTCAGCTGAGGCTGACGTACGACCCAGCGGTCTTGACGCCCGGCGAGCCGATCCCGACAGCAGACCTGTCAGGCATGCGCGTCGAAAGCTATGCCACCGATGGGACGCTCAACGTGTTGGTGTACAGCCTCGAAGGCCGGGGGTTCCGTTCGGGAACCGGCCGACCGCTGATGATACCCGTTGAAACCCGGAATGGGGGGAGAGCAGACGGGACGGTGACGCTGGCCGGGGTGATCGTCGCCAACGGCCAGGCCGAACGGGTCCCGGCGGTCATCACGACGAACACGGTGAAGGTCGCGGCGCGTCCGGCGGCGTTCGCGCTGCGGACCAACTGGCCGAACCCGTTCAACCCGGGGACCCGGATCGCCTACGACGTGCCACAGGTGGCGCACGTGACGGTCGTCGTGTACAACCTCTTGGGACAGGAAATCGTCCGGCTGGTCGATGAGCCGAAGACACCGGGACGGTATGAGGTGACATGGGACGGGCGGAACAGACAGGGACGAGGCGTGGCGAGCGGAGTGTACCTGTATCGGCTGACGACGAGCACCGGCTTCAGTCAGACCCGCCGGATGGCGTTGGTGAAGTGAGACTCGGGGTTCGGGAACATCAACACAGTCAGGACTTCGATCCTGAGGTCACTGTGACAGCGCGTGAGAACCCCCGCTCACTCTCATAGAGCCACGCCCCTCCCACTGCTGCCACGATAATGGCCAGGAGGGTGGCCGCCAGCGGCGCCAGAATGACCCGTGGCGGAATGGAGAGGAGCGCCACCCATTTCCCCGACTGCAGACTCTCGATGACCCACCAGGCCACCCCGGCCACGACGGCGGTCTTCGGCCCGGGGCCGTAACGCGGGCGGATGGCCGCGTACAGCCACATCGCCCAGAGACCCGCCGCGAGGTTGGCGAGGAACCCGAACGGCACGCCACCCGGGACGTTGGGCCGGGCACCCGGCACCGCGGCCAGGAACTCGCCCCCGACAAACGCCATGATCGTCGCGCCGAGCAGACTCCAGACCCCGCCCGCCACGAGCCCGCACAGGACAATTCGTGCCCAATTCATCGTTCTCATCACGCCCTTCTGAGTCGCTGACGACGGCGTTCGTTGATTATGATGGACGCGTTGCGCCGCCTAATCGATGGGCGGGCGGACTGTTCGTACCCCCGCTCACGGAAGCCGGAACTTGGTGCGTTTGAAGGGAATCTGTCGTCCGTTCCGCATCATCAGGTAGCGTTCGACCAGGTACAGCACCTGCCGGTCGGAGAGTTCGTCGAAGAGCTGTTTCTCTTTCCGTTTGACTTCCTGTTCGGTCAGGTCAGGCGCAACCCCGTGTAACGCTTCGTGCAGCAGGATGCGGGTGCATTCGAAGAACGGGTTGACCAGGATGTGGTCGGTATCCCCGGCATAACACCCGCTCGCGTCCGGCATCCAGGCCAGGTCGACGGTCGCGTCTTCGCGCAGGTAGCGATGGATCCGCTTCAGCCATCTATTCTTCTCGGTCTTCCCCATCGTCTCTTCACCTCGTTTCGCCAACCCAATTCCTGTGACTCACCCTTTCGACAGTGCAATTCTTGTGCCAACGATGCCCGCTCCGGGGAGTGTTTTTGAACGAGCGTTGCAACATCTCGTTGCACAGGCGGTTTCAAGGGGAGAGATGGGATCGACGGCGACACCGGTCGATCGCACCGGCGTCGCGTGGGGTGACAGACTTGGGGGAAAATTGAGCAAAAGATGACAACAGATGATCACAACTGCGCCCATCCCGCTGTCGGTTTCGGAAGATATGACAGGATGTCAGTCATCTGACAGACCGTAGAGGCGAATCGTGTATTCGTTCCGGCGTGGGCGATCACAAGGATCGCCCCTACAACGATGACCCATTTTGATCGTCAAATTTTTGGGGGACAGTTGAGGGCTTTCTGTCGCACCCGGTGGAGCAACGCGAGGATGTGGGTGCAGAACACCTCGCCCGCGTCCGGCTGGAACTCTAAGTGCCGGCAGAGCCGAGGGGCGATGACCGCCGCGTAGGCGCCGAACCCGTCTTTCGTGAAATCCTGCGGGCGGGCGAGATACCCGACCGGCTCGTTCGCGTAGCCGATGAGGAAGGTGTGGGGGTAGGGCGAGGCTGACT
>JACQVL010000292.1 GCA_016209865.1 Candidatus Latescibacterota bacterium
GAGCGTCACTGGAGGATCGGTGAGGAAGGCTGAGATGGACGGGGAGAATCTGGCCGGACCGGGCTAAGATGGCCGCCCGTTCGATGATGTGGTGCAATTCTCGCGCGTTGCCCGGGAACTCATAGCTCATCAGGTGCTGCTGAGCCTCCGGTGAAAACCCCTCGAACCGCAGCCCACGACGGGCCGCGTAGAGGGAGAGGAAATGCTCCGCTAACGGGAGGATGTCTTCCCGCCGCTCCCGGAGCGGGGTCAGATGAATCGTGTACAGGTTGAGCCGGTAGAGCAGGTCACGGCGAAATTTCCCGGCTTCGACGAGGTCTTCTAACAACGTGTTCGTCGCCGCCACCACCCGAACGTCGACGCTGACCTCTTTCGCCCCCCCGACTCGTCGGAGCGTCCGGGTCTCCAGGACGCGCAGGAGAGCCGCCTGGGCGGAGGCGGACAGGTCCGCGATCTCGTCCAAGAAGAGTGTCCCCCCGTGCGCCAGCTCAAAGTACCCCGCCCGGTCGACACTCGCCCCGGTGAACGCCCCTTTCACCGACCCGAACAACTCGCTCTCGATCAGCGAATCGGGAATGGCCGGACAGCTCACCGCGATGAACGGGCTGGAGTCCGAACCGGCCAGGAAATGAATCTCACGGGCGACGACCTCTTTGCCCGTGCCCGTCTCGCCCGTGATGAGGATCGTCTCGCACCCGGCGTCGACCGCCTGCTGGATCTGATCGCGCACGCGCCGGATCGCCGGACTGATGCCCACCAGGCTGCGATTCCTCTGACGCGCGTCATCGGTCGCCTGAATCCGCCCGACCGTCTCACGCAGGGCGCGCTTGTCCCGGCGCAGCGCGCGGACCCGGCTGGCTTTCTCTAACACCGCATCCAGCTCCAGCAGTTTCACCGGCTTGGTCAGGAAATCCACCGCCCCTAAGCGCAGCGCCTGGATCGCCGTCTCCATGTTGCCGTGTCCGGTGATGAGGACGACCGACAGGTCGGGCTGGAGTTCCTGAGTCCTGGACAGGAGCGCCAGTCCGTCCATTCCGGGCATGAGGAGGTCTGTCAGTGCCAGGTCGTAATCGTGCTCCTGGATCATCTTCACCGCCGCCGCGCCGTTCCGGGCGCTGTCAACCCGGTGTCCGGACTCGCGCAGATAGTCCCCGATCGTCTGATGGATGATCTCCTCATCGTCGACGAGCAGGATCGCTAACGACGTTTCCATGATTGCGGCTCCTTTTTTACCGACCCCTGACCCCTGACCCCTGTAATCTGATTCCGCCGGCAGGGAAACCGTCACCGTCGTCCCCTGGCCGGGGGTTGACTGAATCGAGATCGTCCCGCCGAACTGCTCGATGATCGACCGGGAGATCGCCAATCCCAGCCCGGTCCCACGGTCGGGGCCTTTGGTCGTGAAGAACGGGTCGAACACCCGTGGGAGGATCGACTCGGGAATCCCGACCCCCTGGTCGATCACGTCAACCTGGACGTGGTGCGCCGGACCGTCCCCCTCGACCCGTGTCCGCACCAGCACGCGGGGGGAGTCGGCCATCGCGTCAGCGTGCAGTCGCTCCTCAGTCGCGTCGCGCGCGGTGACGAGGTTGTTCAACACGACTTCTTCTAACGAGAACGGGTTCGCGGACACGACCGGCAGTCCGTCCGCCAGGTCGCACGCCAGCTCGATCCCGCGCGACCGGGACTGCACGTCTAACATGTCGATCGCCGCCCTGACCACGTCGTTGACCTGGACGGGCTGGCGTTCGAACTTGTCCGCTTCCCGGGCGAACATCCGCACGTGCTGGATGATGTGTGTCATCCTATCCGCCTGCTCGACGATCAGCCTGAGTTTCTCACGGATTTTGTCCTGGGTGAGGTTCCATCCCCGGTCGATCCCGATGAGGAGGTGCTCGGCCAGTCCTCGCACCCCGACGAGCGGCTGGTTGAGCTCGTGGGCGATCCCGGCGGCCATCTCGCCTAACGACCGCAGCCGGTCGGAGCGAATCGACAGCGTCCGCTGCGCCTCCAGCTCACGCGCCGTTGCCTGCCGGGCCTCCTCGGCCCGCTGGCGCTCCGCGTCTGTCCGGTTGAGGAATTTAGCGTACCACCAGATCAGGATGAGGAAACCGACGATGATCGAGATGACGAGGAGCGACACCCCGCGCTGGGTGTCGTAGAGGCCGAGACGCCCGCCCTCCAGCCTCAGCCAGCCCAGCACCGATGGGATGACGATCGCCGCCACGAACAGCCGCCGGGCCATCATCCCGCCCACTCCCTCGCTCGTCACGATGGCCATCAGGCCGCGGTCGGGACGAACGCTGAGGACGCCCACGCCGAGGACGAGGAACGTCACCGCCGTGAGCAACGTCATGCCGGTATACGAGGAAATGCCGTAGAAGCGGTAGACATGGCCGCTCATCGCCAGGAGTGAGAGGATGCTGGCGATGAACGCGAAGTACTGGGCGGGCCGATAGCCCCGGCGTGTCTCCACATCGAGGAGCAGCAGGGCGAGACCGATCAGCACCCCGCTGAGGGAGGTGAGGAGGCTGAGGAGGACGACGAGGGAGGCAAAGAGGGCGGCGAGGAGGCGAGACGAATTTTGGATTTTGGATTTTGGATTTTGGATTGAAACGAGGACAGATTTTGAATCGAGCAGCCAGAGGGAGATGCCGGACAGGATGAACGTCAGCGCGATGGTGGCGGGTGCCGCGACCAGGAGAGGCGGCACGGAGACCTGCGGGGCGAGGTCGAGGAGCCAGCTAACGAACATCAGACTCCCGATCAGGGTTGCGAGCGCGCTGGCGACCCGTGCGACTGTGTGGAACGACGCGAGGAGACGAGTGTTGGGATGCGAGGTCATGGCCGGCCCTGTACACGGAGCAGGCTCGATCCGGTTGTGACAGGGAATGCCAGAGGTTGTAACATCTCCCATCACGCCCGCGCCGCATCCGGCGGAGAGGCGGACACCGCCTGGGGACGAGACATCTCGAACATCGCGGGCGCATACGCGCGGCAGTACCAGTTGTCCCCCATCCGCGCGATAGCATCGACGCGGAGGGCGTCAATCCTTCCATCCACCCATACACTGTCTGAGACGTGGAAGTAGACGACCTCGCCGATGATGTAATTCGCGGCCAACGGCCCGCTGCCGTGATGCACGATCTGGAACAGATGACATTCCAGGTGCAGGGGACTCTCGGCGACCCGCGCTGGCTTGACCTTCACAGATGGCAACGAGGTGAACCCGGCCTCCACGAATTCATCCACCCCGTACGGGAACTCCGCCGATGCCAGGTTCATCCGCTCCCGGATGGCGTACGTGACGACGTTGATGACGTACTCCCCGGTCGCCTCGATGTTCCGCAGGGTGTCCTTCAGCTCGCCCGTGCGCGTCGTCAGCGGGGAGATGACGACCGAGGGCGGGTTCGCGCCGCCAGCCATGAAGTAGCTGAACGGCGCCAGGTTCGGTTTGCCATTCGGCGACAGGGTTGACGTGAACGCAATCGGCCGGGGCGAGACGCAATGGAGCAACAGCCGGTGCGCCTCCTGGCGGGACAACGTCTGAGGGTCGATGCTGTGAAATTCGTCAGGCACAGGTCGCTCCTTCCCCCTATGTTGCCGGCTGCCAGCTCAACGAATACCGTTGGTCTTCGATGTCGAGCGCCTGGGGCGTGACATGGAGCGGGCGGAAAGTGTCGACCATGACCGCCAGCTCCGCCGTCTCCGTCTTCCCCAGGCTTGCCTCCACCGCGCCGGGCTGCGGGCCGTGCGGCAGGCCGGACGGATGGAGGGTGATCGACCCCTCTTCAATCCCCCGCCGGCTGCCGAATTGATCGTTCGCGTAAAAAATCATCTCGTCGCTCTCGACGTTGCTGTGGTTGTATGGAATGGGCACCGCCTGCGGATGATAATCCAGCTTGCGCGGGACGAACGAACAGACGACGAAGTTGCGGCCCTCGAACGTCTGGTGCGCGGGCGGCGGTTGATGGACGAGGCCGGTGATGGGCTGGAAGTTGTGGATGCTGAACACCCAGGGATAGACATAGCCGTCCCAGCCGACGACGTCGAACGGATGGAAGTCATAATAGTACGCGTTCAGCACCCCGCGTGCTAAGATGCGCACCTCATACCGGCCCGGCTCGTCATGCGTCTCCAGTATCTCCGGCACGCGGATGTCGCGCTCACAGTACGGGGCGTGCTCTAACAGTTGCCCATACTCGTTGCGGTACCGGCGGGGAACCTCGATCGCGCTCCGGGCTTCCACGACGAACAGTCGCATCCCCGTCGTATCCTCGACGAGCCGGTAGATCGTCCCGCGCGGGATGATCAGGTAGTCGCCTGCCTGGTAGGGGAGCGTCCCGAACATCGATTCTAATCGGCCGCTCCCCTGGTGGACGTAGAGCAGCTCATCCCCATCCGCGTTCTTGAACAGAAACGGCATCGTCTCGGCGGTGTGAGCGTAGAAGAGGCTGACGTCCTCGTTGAAGAAGAGCGGCACGCGGCCGGAGACCGCGTTCCCACGGGCCGGGAGCGTCTGCGTCTTGAGGTGCCGGTGGCGGAGCGGCTCTTCCGGGAGCGTCCGTGGCCGGATGTCGGTCAGACGCTCGAACGCGGCGACCTGCGTGGGCAGATGGATATGGTAGAGGATCGACGACGGCCCGGAGAACCCGCGCGTGCCGAATACCTGTTCCGCGTATAAGGTTCCGTCAGGCTGACGGAACTGCAGATGTCGTTTGGGCGGTAGCGTCCCTAACCTGACGTATCGCATACGCCCTCCTTTCGGGGAGACTATGCAAACCAGTTTTCACCACAAAGACACAAAGAACACGAAGACTACTAAAATTTTTGAATTCCTTGGTGTCCTTTGTGTCTTTGTGGTGAATCCTCTTTGTACAGAGCATCACTCCGCAACGACGAGATTGCTCAGAACCCCCAATCGCTCGATCTCCAACTCCACCACATCCCCCGGCTGGAGCCAGGGGTATGTCCCCTTCGGGAACTCGGTGATGCAGCCGGTCCCGACCGTCCCGGAGCCGATGAGGTCGCCCGGCAGGAGCACTGTATGGCGCGACGCGTGGGCGATCAGTTCCGCGAACGTCCAGTGCATCGTCCACGCGTTGCCCCGCGAGTACTCCGTCCCGTTCACGCGAGCGACCATCCCCAGGTCGTACCGGTGGCCGCGACTGCGATCCGGCAAGATGCGGTCCTCCAGCTCGTCGGGTGTCACCAGATCAGGACCGAGGCTTGTGGCGAAATCCTTTCCCTTCGAGGGGCCGAGTCCGACCTTCATCTCCCGGCGCTGGATATCGCGGGCGCTCCAGTCGTTGAGGATGGTGAACCCGGCGATGTACCGGTCCGCGCCCTCCACCGGGATATTCCCGCCCTCTTGCCCGATGAGGACGGCCAACTCCAGCTCATAGTCGAGCTCATGCGTCTCGGGCGGTTTCCGGATGGGCGCGTGCGGGCCGTAGAGGGAGGCGGTGTTCGAGAAGTAGAACACCGGCGCGTCATACCATTCCGGGACGATCTCCAGGCCGCGATTCCGCCGCGCGTTCCGGACGTGCTCCTCGAACGCGTAAAAATCCCGGAAGCTGCGAATCGTCCCCAGAACCTCCTGGATCGGCCGTCTCACAGCGTGCCCCGGATCATCTGCTCGTGCTCGATCGCTTCGAACAGGGCTTTGAAATTCCCCTTCCCGAAGCCCCGAGAGCCGTGCCGCTGGATGACCTCGAAGAAGAGCGTCGGACGGTCTTCGACCGGCTTGGTGAAGATCTGCAGGAGGTACCCTTCATCGTCCCGGTCGGCCAGAATGCCGAGTTCGGCCAGCCGGCTGATGTCCTCATCGATGCGGCCGATGCGCTCCGGCAGCGCCTCGTAGTAGGTCTGCGGCACGTACAGGAAGCTGACATCGTTCGCGTTCATCGAGGACACCGTCGTGATGATGTCATCGGTCGACATGGCGATGTGCTGGACGCCGGGCCCGCCGTAGAAGTCCAGGTACTCCTCGATCTGTGATTTGCGCCGCCCTTCCGCTGGTTCGTTGATCGGAAACTTGATCCGCCCCTGCCCGTCCTGCACCACTTTGGACATCAGCGCGCTGTATTCGGTGCTGATGTCTTTGTCGTCAAAATGGACGAGCTGAGAGAACCCCATCACGTACTCGTAGAAGTGCACCCATTCATTCATCTTGCCTAATTCGACGTTGCCGACGATGTGATCGATGTGCTTGAGGCCGACCGGGTGGCGCGTGGTGGGACTGTACCGGGAGGGGTCGATCGGCTTGTAGCCGGGGGCGAAGATGCCGTGATACCGGTCATGGTTCACGAACGTGTGGGTGGTGTCGCCGTACGTGCGGATGGTGGCGAACTCATACACCCCATTCTCGTCTTCGATGACCGTCGGCTCACGAACGCCGACCGCCCCGCGGCCGGTCGTCACCGCGTAGGCGGCGCGCACGTCGTCAACTTCGAGGGCGACATCCTGCACCCCATCGCCATGCAGGGCGAGGCACTGGTTGTCCGGATGGCCGGCACGCAGGGGGGAGACGAGGACGAAGGTGATCTCGCCCTGTTGGAGCACGTACCCGGCCTCGTCCTTGACGCCCGTCTCCAGGCCGGCGTAGGCGACGACATCGAACCCGAAGGCATTACGATAAAAATAGGCGGATTGGCGCGCGTTGCCGACAAACATCGTCACGTGGTCGATCCGGCGCAAGGGGAGAAAATCGCTGTTCATACGCGCCTCCTCTGCTGTGAAGACATACGTTGGCACGTTCGCACGTTGAAACGTTCTCGCGTTCCACCTCCGTATAGAAATATATCCTTGATGAAACGGATGGTCAACCGTATTCGTTACTACGGCCCGGCCGGGTGCCGTAGACAGACTCCCCATGTACCGAGAGCCACGCCCCCAGCCCCCGCAGCCGCTCGACATGCTCCGGTTGGATTTCGCCCGACGGCATCGGTCCGACGTTGAGTAACAGATTGCTGTCCTGCTCGACGCACGCCACCAGGAACTGTATCAACTCCGCCACGGATTTGTGAGCGTGGTCCTCCGAATGATACCCCCAGCTCTTGTTGATCGTCAGGCAGGACTCCAGGGGGCGATCCCCGATAGAGGGAGCGTTGAACCCCGCCGTATTCTCCCCCGGCAAGTCCTGCTCGAACATCTGAAAATCCTCTCCCGGCAGCGGCGTCACATGATGGTTGTTCCCGATGAGCGCCTGCGGTTGCAGTTCGTGGATCAGGTCATACGTCTCGGCCAAATCCCAGGGACCGCCTTCCAGAAAATGGGCCGGGGAATCATGGGCGGGCCAGTAGCCGTCGAACCAGATCATGCCGATGTCGCCGTACTGCGTGCAGAGTTCGCGGACCTGACCCTGGTAGTAGGCGACGTAGGCGGGCCAGTCGGCGCGGTAGGCGGGATGATGCCAGTCGAGGAGGGAATAGTAGAAGCCGAGCACCAGGCCGCGCTGCCGACACGCCTCGGCCAGCTCGGCGACGGGATCGCGTCCGAACGGCGTGTTCGTCACGCGATAATCCGTCAGCGCGCTGTCGAACATGCAGAACCCTTCGTGATGCTTGGTGTCGAAGACCATATACCGCTGTTCGGCCTCGACCATCAGATCGGCCCACTCGTCCGCGTGAAACCGGGTCGGGTTGAATCGGGGCGGGAGTTTTTCGTATTCATCGACCGGAATCTGCTCGGTGTGCATCACCCATTCGCCATGACCGATGAGGGCGTAGACTCCCCAGTTGACGAACAGGCCGAAGCGCATCTCCTGAAACCGGCGTACCGCGTCAGAGGTGGCCTGCAGGCGGACGCAAGACATATCCTCGATAGGTCGCATGATAGGCTCCTCATGTTTTCTCGTCACTTGTCACTCATCACGGCCATTTCTCAAGCAACGCGCCAGCCGGCCGCGAGCCGGTCGGACGGATGAGGGGATGCTCGTAGGAGCGGTACTGGACATCCAGGTGAGGGGTCTCCAGCCGGACGTGACCCTGGTAGCATGAGTTCATCACCCCATCGAGGATGCCGGACGTGAGCAATGTCCGTTCGGCGGGATACTGCGGCCGACCGGTGACGAACATCTCCTCGATGTTCAGGCTCAAATAGCTGAAATGCCCGTACGGCCACTCGTTCTGCAGGTAGAATTCCGTCGCCAGGACCTCCCCATCCGACCGGGCCGCGTACGCGAAATCCTGGAGATACCCGTTCAGCATCAACACTGCGCCCCGGCAGTCGTCACGGTATTCGATGAGCATGACCGCCGGCTCCTTGCAGTGGGCCTCCATCCGTCCCTCCGGCTTCGTCGGGATCGTCCTGAGCGCGGCGTCGACGAGCGCACGCGACCACCGGCCCTCGTCGCCTGCCCGCCAGACGGCCTCCCCTTCCAGGCACTGCACCGCCGCCACCCCCGTCTCCCCGCCCCGCCGCCGCTCGATCATGCACTGGAGCGTCTCTAACGCGTGGAAGCCGTATGACTCGAGGCCGCCGTAGGCGACCGCGACCGCTTCTTGAATCGGAGTCTCCAGCGGGTGCTCGAGAAACGGGTCTCGCCAGCAGACCGGCAGGGAGGAGCCGGCCATGAACGGGACGCGCAACTCGACTGCCCGGTCGACCATCCACTTCGAATCCGTCCAGTTGTACGAGAGGTGCTTGTCGTTGAACACCGGAACCGGCCGGCCGCTGAACGCGAACGTCCCGCAGATCTGCTCGAATAAGTACTTCCGGGGGTAGAGGTGCTGGCCCTTCTCGTTGTGCGGATAGTCGCCGTGCTCGCCGATCAGCAGGACTCCGTCGACCGCCAGGTCGCGTCCTCCCAGCGTCAACGCTTCCCGGATGCTCTGGTAGACGGGGACGTTGTGTTCCCGCGCCAGTCCCAGTCCGATATCCTGGGGATGGATTTGATCCAAGAAAATGGAGACGACATCGGCGCGCGGCGGGCGAATCCCGTCATCCGTCGGGAACCCCTTCAGGTATTTGGTGACGATCACGTCCGCGTGCGAGCGCGGGAAATAGGAGGTGATGACAGCGGCGATTTTCTTGCGAGTCGACATCGTTCTGTCCTGGCCTCTCTCAGTGGAGTTGACATGAGTCTTTTCTGACTCCTGACTCCTGACCCCCGATTCGATCACCCATACGCGCCGTGTTCCAGGAACCCGAGCAACCGGCGCAGCCTCGGGTTTGCGTCGGCGTACACATGTTCAGGCATGGTATAGTTCATGAACGGGTAATACTTGTGGCCGATGATGCGCCGGGCATAGGTGATCTGCGTGATGTAGCGCGTCTGGTCGCTCTGGTTCGGCCCACCGCGATGCCACACCTGGTTGTTGAACATGATCACGCTCCCGGCTTTCCCCAGGTTGTAGTGGATCAGCGATTCCCACTTCGTCCCTTCGAGGGCCTGGGGAGGACTCGACCCGAACAGGTGGGACCCCGGAATGACTTCTGTCCCTCCGATCTCTTTTTCCATGACATCAGTCAGGTAGTAGTTGGCGGTAAAGAAGAGGACCGGGAGGCGCACGTTCGCGGGCGGCTCGCCGTGCGTCACGATGAAATGCGGCGCGTCATCCTGGTGCCACGTCGAAATCCCGCCCCCCGGCTTCGTAATGAACGAGTTGTTATGGATGACGTGGCAATTCTTGGCGACCAGCGCCTCAGCGAAACTGACGATGGGTTCCAGGTCGAACAGCCGCAAGTTTGCGGGGCTGCGCTCGAACATCCGCACCCGGAGTCGGAGGTTCGCGTTCTGATCTTCCGGCGTTTCCTGTAAGACCCGATCGAGATCCGCACGGAGTTCGGCGCACCAGTCAGGCGGCAGGATATTCTCCAGGAACAAAAAGCCCTGCTTGTGGAATGTGTCCACCCACGCTTGAATCTGCTCCTCGCTGACGGTCTGATTGGCTAAACAAGTCTGAGGTTGTGCGGTTGTGCTGACTGCAGGCATCGTATGCCCTCCTGTTCATGTCTGGTGAGACGTCGGTCCCCGTCGGGAGCCGTAGACCGACGCCCCATGCTCCTTGAGCCACGCCCCCAGCCCCCGCAGCCGCTCGACATGCTCCGGCTGAATCTCCCCCAGCGGGGTTGGGCCGACGTTCAACAACAGATTGCTGTCCCGCTCGACGCACTGGCTGAGAAACCGGATCAGGTCGGGGACCGACTTGTGCTCATGATCGTTCGGGTTGTACCCCCAGTTCTTGTTGATCGTGAGACAGGATTCCAGGACTCGATCCCCGATAGAGGGCGCGTTGAACCCCGCCGTGTTCTCCCCCGGCAAATCCTGCTCGAACATCTGAAAATCCTCCCCCGGCAACGGCGTCACATGATGGTTGTTCCCGATCAACGCCTGGGGTTGGAGGGTGTGGATCAGGTCATACGTCCCGGCCAAGTCCCATGCCCCCCCTTCCAGAAAATGGGGCGCCGGCGGCTCATGGGCCGGCCAGTACCCGTCGAACCAGATCATCCCGATCTCCCCATACTGCGTGCACAGTTCGCGGACCTGGCCCTGGTAGTAGGCGACGTAGGCGGGCCAGCCGGCGCGGTAGGCGGGGTGATGCCAGTCGAGGAGGGAGTAGTAGAAGCCGAGCACCAGGCCGCGTTGCCGACACGCCGCCGCCAGCGCGGCGACGGGATCGCGTCCGAACGGGGTGTTGGTCACTTTGTAGGCGGTCAGCGCGCTGTCGAACATGCAGAACCCGTCATGATGCTTGCTGGTGATGACGATGTACCGCTGGCCGGATTCCACCATCAGGTCGGCCCAGGCATCGGCGTTGAAGTTGACGGGGTTGAACTGTGGGGGGAGTTTTTCATACTCCGGGATCGGAATCTGTTCGGTGTGCATCACCCATTCGCCATGACCGATGAGGGCGTAGACTCCCCAGTGGACGAACAGGCCGAAGCGCATCTCCTGAAACCGGCGCACCGCGTCGGGTGCGGCCCGGAGACGGACGCGAGACATGTCTTCGATCGGACGCATGGTGGGCTCCTTTCGCTCTGCTGTCGAAGTCGGCATCCCCGGCCTTGTGATGGAGAATGCTCTTCATCCTGGTTTCTGCGCTGTCTAAGCCGTAGGGGGGATATTGGAGGTCATTATTGTGGTACCCTGCCGAGTGTACCTTGAAAAAATCAGAAAAAGGGTTGACTAATCAAGTAAACCGTGTTATTATTAAAAATATGAGCAACCATGTGATCAGACAAAGATCATCGGAACCCCTCGATCGAGTGGAACTGGGCCGGCGCCTGCGGGCAGCGCGAGTAGCCGCGGACCTGTCCCTTGCTGCACTCGCTGCCAGGATAAAGGTAACGAAAGGCTATCTGTCCCGAGTAGAGCGCGGACAGACACGACCCTCAGCCTTGATGATTGAGCGTATCGCTAAGGCTGTCGGCACTGATCCCAGCCTTCTCTGTCTCCTGGCAGGTTACTTTCCTCCCGATGTCACACAAATCCTTTCCAGCCACCCTGTGGAGGCACCAGCCGTACTTCGAGAGACCTTTGCTCCGTACGGGAGCCATACCGAAGCTCGACAAGCGAGCACGAATATTCACGCGTCTGTGCCTGCTACTTCTAAGCAGATACATACAAGGACAGAACTGGAAACTCCTTACGAGGTTGTCCACACTGACTGTATCGAGTGGTTAGAACATCGTGCGGCCAACAGTATTCATGCTATTGTCACAGATCCGCCTTATGGACTTAAGGAATACACCGATGAGGAGAAAAATAAGTTGCGACGTGGACGAGGTGGTGTGTGGCGCATACCTCCAACTTTTGACGGATGCACGAGACGACCTCTTCCACGGTTCACCGTTCTCACAGACCAGGAAAAGGTAGCGCTCCGCGATTTTTTCCTCCGTTGGGCCACACTGGTATTCAGGGTACTTGTACCCGGTGGCCACGTCTGCATTGCCACTAACCCTCTCGTCTCGCACCTGGTTTATCTGCCTATGATAGAGGCTGGTTTTGAAAAACGCGGAGAAATTCTACGCTTAGTTCAGACGCTACGAGGAGGCGATCGACCTAAGAACGCCCACCAAGAATTTAACGATGTCACTGTCATGCCTCGCTCGTGCTGGGAGCCGTGGGGTCTCTTCAGGAAGCCCTGCGAGGGCAGAGTGCAAGACAACCTGAGAAAGTGGAAAACAGGGGGGCTTCGACGCCTCTCCGACGAGCAGCCCTTTTCCGATGTGATCAAAAGTGCACCCACGCGTAGTACCGAGCGCGATATCGCCTCACATCCTTCTCTAAAACCCCAGGCCTTCATGCGCCAGATTGTTCGTGCTGTGCTCCCGCTAAGCGAGGGGATCATCCTGGATCCATTCATGGGAGGAGGATCTACTATCGCTGCGGCCTGCGCGGTCGGGTACCGAAGCATCGGGATTGAGTCTGACCCGGAATTTTACGCGATGGCGGTGCAAGCCATTCCACGGCTTGCGGCATTAGTCCCCAACGGCGATAGTAACAGGACAATGACAGAAGTAGCTCCCTATGAAAACATCCAGCAAACCTTGTTTGAGAATTGATCGCACTGACTTACTCGACTTTTGCAGTGCTCTAAAACGAGTCTTTTAGCATCTCAGTCAAGTGAGAGCTTCGGCGGGAGGATAGACTCTCCCTCCCCTTGGCGCGGCGCGTCCCACGCCAAGCATCCTCACGAACTTTGGGAAGAGGCCCCCTCTATCGGGAGAAGGCCGCGACGAGGGGGGGCATCACCTCGCGTAATGTCTGGCCTTGAGCCAGGGCCGTCGCGATCAAGGTCGCCAATGCCCAGAGGGCCTGCCCTTGTGTGTTCCGACGCCACAAGCCTGCTGAGCCGTCAAGCTCGGTCTTGACAGGGCGTTGAAGTTTGTGAAGCAAGGCGGGATCGTGGGGGGGGCTCGCAGTAAACTGTAGGGGACGGCGACCAGGGCGATCTGCCGGGCTATCGCTTGGAAGTCCCGCACCTGATCCTGATCGAGACCCTCCGCTTTGCCTTCTTCGTGAGAGACTTCAACGGGCCAGCGGTGGCGGCGGATGCGAGTGAGGCCGCCGGCGTGCCAGTGCAGTTTGTTAGAGATCAAGAACACGGCGGCATCGGACAGGTCCGCGGTCCGATGGTTGATGACCACGCGCTGCTTCCCACAGTGGTGGATTCGATGGGTCTGGCAATAACTGTAATAGGTCTCTTGGGCTCCTTTGTAGGCGATCGTGATTTTCCGAAAGCTGGGGGCCCCGCCCCCTTGGAGGGCCTGGGCGTGTTCGGCTTGCAACTGGCGGTCAAAGTCCTCGACGCGTTGGACCCCAGTGGTCAAGCTGACCCGCGCATCCCCCGTGAGCGGGCCCCCAGAGGCCAGCTTGAGGGTCTGATCCACAAACCGACAAAACGCCGGTTGGGTCTACCAGGTGTCGAACGTGACCGGCAAGCGGCCCTGGGGGTGCTCCGCGATGAACTGCGCCAGCAGCGCTTGGGCGATCAGGAGCTTACTCTGATACAACTGCTGCACAGCGGGCTTGTGCTGGTGCCGTCGCCACAAACTCAACAGAGACTGACGCCACGTTTTCGGATCGCGCTCTTTGAGTCCCAGCTTGCTGGGACGGATGGCCACGCCCGCTGCGGTGAACCCCGCTTCCAACTCGGGGAGGTCCGCCGGTTGCCATAACTGGAAGGGGAGGGGAGAGTCGGTCTGATCATCACTCTAATGGAGATTGACCAGATTGTGGGCCCACACCGAGCCCTCCTGGGTCGGATCATACAGAGAGGCGATCTTGTCAAACTCATGGCCATAGTGGGGCAACCGCGTCTCGTCGACACTCAACACCCCCGTGGGTTTCCTCTGGGTCCCCGGGAGACTCGCCAGGAGGGCTAAGCGCGCCCGGTGTAACGCCTCGACCGAAAACGGACTCGCGGTTAACCGCCGATTCAGACTGCTTTGATGACGGACATCGAGCACAAAGAGCCGATTGATCCCGTCGACGGTCTTGTTCTCAGAGACGATCAAGCCACTGCTATCTCGTTTAAACTGTGCCAACGCCTCCGGAGAAAAGACCGACGTAAAAAACGACTCGTAGTGACGCACAATCTCTGGAATTTCAACCAAGGGCAGCATGCGGACACCTCCAGGGCAAGGTATGGATGAAGGGACTTCCCTAGAGCAAATCTACCGTGTCCGGCACCTGTGAACAACTCTTTTGATTATCTTTTCGCTGCAAAAGTCGAGTAA
>JACQVL010000315.1 GCA_016209865.1 Candidatus Latescibacterota bacterium
AGTCCAAAACATTATCTGAAGGTCTATAAAAGAACTTTTTTTATCTTTCTTTTTTTATTCGTCCTTTGACCTTCGTCCTTCGTCCTTTTATTTTGTCGGTAGTTCCCCCGCCGGGACGATCCGGCAGCCTGGCAGCGTCCGGAGGAACGCTTCCGGACCGGGCGGGCAATAGATGGCCACGACCTTCATCGGCTCCCAGCCGGTGTTGACCGTCTCGTGGTAAACATCCGCCGGGATGTGCACCATCGTGCCCGCGCTGACCGTCTGGCGCTCTTCCTTCCCGTCGACCTCGACCATCTGCACCCCTTGCCCGGAGATGATGTACAGAATCTCCTCCACGCCGGGATGGTTGTGCCGGGTATGCCCCTTGCCCGGTTCGAGGATGACCACCCCCATGCTGAACCGGTCGGTGTGCGTCACTCGCGGCTCGCTGTACCATTTGATCGTTCCCCAGTCGAACACCTGCGTCTCGACGTCGTGCGGCTCCACGAAACGCTTCCCTGGCTCGGCCATGGTCGGGTTCCTCCCCTTGAGTCTTACGCCGTAATCTTGATCCCCTTAAACTCCCGCACCTGCTGCGTGATCGCCCGCTCGGTCGGCAGGCGCTCGATGCTGGACGCGCCGAAGAACCCGCAGACCCCGTTCGTCCGGGCGAGGACGTACGCCGCATCTTCCGGCTCCGCGATCGGCCCGCCGTGACACAGGACGAGGATGTCCGGACTCTCCGCGACCGCCGCATCCCGCATCGCCTGCACCTGTTTCACCGCGTCGTCTAAGGTCATCGCCGTCGTCGCCCCGATCATCCCCTTCGTCGTCAGACCCATGTGAGGGACGAGCACGTCCGCGCCGGCCTGCGCCATCTTCCGGGCTTCCTCCTCAGTGAAGACATACGGGCAGGTCAAGAGGCCGAGGTCGTGGGCTTCTGCGATCATCTCCACTTCAAGGCCGTAGCCCATGCCCGTCTCCTCCAGGCCCTGGCGGTACGTCCCGTCGATCAGTCCGACGGTCGGGAAATTCTGCACCCCGGAGAACCCCTGGTCGATGAGCTGCTTCAGGAAGACGCGCATGATACGGAACGGGTCAGTCCCGCACACCCCGGCGAGGACAGGGGTGTGCCTGACGATGGGCAGCACCTCCGACCCCATCTCCACGACGATCTGGTTCGCGTCCCCGTACGGCATCATCCCGGACAGCGACCCCCGGCCAGCCATCCGGTACCGGCCGGAGTTGTAGATGATGATCAGGTCGGCGCCGCCTTCCTCGGCACATTTCGCGGACAGGCCGGTGCCGGCCCCCGTCCCGATGATCGGACGGCCCTTGGCGACGGTCTCACGGAGCTTCCGCAGACACTCCTCTCGACTGAACGGCATGGTGGGCTCCTCTGAGTTATGGCGTGTCTTTTCGCAAGTCCTCGATCAACTTTTCGACCCGTGCATGCAGCTCGTCCGCCTGACGGTTCACGTCATCCATCTCCTCTAACAGGCGGTCGAACTCCGCATCCCCTAACTTGGGCTCGAACAGCGGACAGGAGACGAGTTTGACGTAAGACGGCTGCTTGCACGTATTCTGGCAGCGGGCGCACAGCGCGTTGATCGCAGGAGAGTCCGGCATCGTGAGTATGAAGAACGCGGTAAGAGATGGTTGTAAAGGCGCAGCGTGCTGCGCCCCCGGCTTACGACGCAGAGTATGCCAGAGTTTGTCGAGACTGTCAACAGAAAAAGGATTGGTACCGCATCGGATGGCGTCCGGGAATCCGATTGACGGGTCATGCCAGGGGGTGTATATTGAAATATCATGACTCCGTCTGCAGAATGGTACACCCAGGCATTCCGGCTCGACTATCTGCGGGTCTACCCGCACCGGAACGACGACGAAGCGCGCCGCCAGGTCGAATTTCTGATCCGGACGCTGCGTCTGGCGCCCGGCCTGGACGTGTTCGACCTGGGCTGCGGGGACGGCCGGCACGCCATCCCACTCGCCCGGCGCGGGTACCGTGTCACCGGACTCGACCTGTCCGGCGACCTGCTCGACCGGGCGCGGGAGCGCGCGCGGACGCTCGGCCTCACGATCACCTTCATCCGCGGGGATATGCGCGACATCCCGTACGATGAGGCGTTCGACCTGGTCGTCTGCTTCTTCACCAGTTTCGGCTATTTTCAGGAGGACGAGGAGAATGAACGCGTCCTCCACGCCATCGCCCGGGCCCTCCGGCCGGCTGGACGGTTCTTCATCGATTACCTGAACCGGGATTACGTCCTCCAGACGCTCGTCCCGCACGACCGGCGGGAACAGGATGGACTGATCATCGAACAGGAGCGCTGGGTGACGGGCGAGCCGGACCGGACAGGTTCAGCCGTGCGCATCAATAAACGGGTCACGGTGACCGAAGCGGGCGTCTCGCGAACCTACGAGGAATCCGTCCGGATGTATACGCTCGCGGAATTGACCGCGATGGCGGCACGGGCGGGACTGACCATGACTCACACGTTCGGCGAGTTCGACGGCCGGCCGTTCGGGGCGGACACGCCGCGTTTGATCGTCGTAGGGACGAAACATTCGCCCATACCGTAGGGGCGGAAACATTCGTTCCCTCATTCAACCTGTTTTTCTTTTATCAAGCTCCGAATGCTTCGCCCCTACTATGGCCATCATTACCATCCTCACCGATTTCGGCGTGCGTGACGGGTTCGTCGGGACGATGAAGGGGGTCATCCTGGGGATCAACCCGGCGGTCACCCTCGTCGATCTCGCCCACGATATCGCGCCCCAGGACATTGAGGAGGCCGCGTTCCTCCTGCGGAACGCCTACCGGTATTTCCCGTCCGGGACGATCCACGTCGTCGTCGTCGACCCGGGAGTGGGAAGCACGCGCCGGGCGCTCATCGTCGAATCACCCCGGCACACGTTCGTCGGGCCGGATAACGGGGTGTTCGCTTACATCTACCGGATGGAACCGGAGGCGCGGGTCACCGCCGTCACGAACCCCGCGTACTGTCTGCCCGAACGCAGCCGCACCTTCCACGGCCGGGATGTGTTCGCGCCGGTCGCCGCCCATCTGTCACGCGGAGTCAGCCCCTCCGC
This sequence comes from Candidatus Latescibacterota bacterium, assembly GCA_016209865.1. Taxonomy (GTDB): domain Bacteria; phylum JAAXHH01; class JAAXHH01; order JAAXHH01; family JACQVL01; genus JACQVL01. The sequence goes on from JACQVL010000315.1 coordinate 3,082, forward strand.
CTGCGGCGTCCCCGCCCATGATTACGTGAGAGGCGAGGTGACGGAGCCGGTGATCACCCCGGACCGCATCGACGGGCATATCATCCATACTGACCGGTTCGGGAATGCGATCACTGACATTCCGGAGGATCGCTTCATCGAGGCGACGCGGGGCCGGGCATTCCGGGTGGAGATCACGACCTGCCAGTTTGATCGGCTCAGTCAATCCTACGCAGACGTGCCAGACGGCAGTCCGTTAGCCATCTTCGGGAGTGCGGGACTCCTGGAGGTCGCGGTGAACGGCGGAAACGCCGCGCAGGCGCTGGGATTGAAGCGTGGGGATCCAGTGAGCGTAAAAATAGTGACGAGTGACAAGTGACGAGTGACGAACAAACATGACCGTCCACACCATCCCTTTCAACCAGACGATGCCGTCTTCCTCACTGTTTACGGCGTACATCAACACGTTTGACCGTCTGTCGCCGTTCTACGCGCTCGACCCGTGCGGGGGAGTGCCGGTGTGGGAGCGTATGGCCGACCTGGTTGATCAACGGAATAACAGGCTCCCACGACGCGAAGTCACAACCGCGCTCCGTGAGCAGGGCCATCGATTCGGCGTGGATGACCGGTCGCTGGCTCACATCGACGCGCTCGCGGCGGACGAGACGCTCGCCGTCGTGACCGGCCAGCAGGTCGGCCTGTTCATCGGCCCGTTGTATACGGTCTACAAGGCGATCACCGCGATCAACTTAGCGGAGCGTCTGGAACACCAGCTCGGACGGCGGGTCGTGCCGGTGTTCTGGATGGGCGCGGACGACCATGATTTTGAGGAGATCAACCATATCACGGTGTGCAACCAGGCGAATGAACTCGTCCGGCTGGAGCTCGTCCCGAACGAGCCGGCCGACCGCCGGTCGGCCGCGCACATCCGGTTCGGAGACGGGATCAACACGGTGATCGATGCGTTCGCCGGAGGCTTGCCGGATGCTGAATTCAAGCCGGCTATGATCCAACTCCTCCGGGACTGTTGCCCGCCCGACGAGACATTCGCCGCCGGGTTCGCCCGTTTGATGGCGAGGCTCTTCCGGGGCCGCGGGTTGGTCATCGTCGACCCGACGGACCCCGCGTTGAAGCGGCTGATGCGGCCGGTGTTCGAGCGGGAGGTCCGGTTTCCGCTCCGCACGACAGCGGCCGTGCGAGACGCCGGACAACGACTGGAACGGGCCGGGTACCATCAGCAGATCGAGCGGGAGCCGGACGCGGTCAACCTCTTCCTTTACCACGACGGCCGCCGGACGCCGGTCGCGTATGCAGACGGCCGGTTCTCTCTGCGTGAGACCGGTGTCTCGTACAGCCCGGAGGACCTGTTACGCCTGATCGAGACCACGCCCGACTCATTCAGTCAGAACGTCATCACCCGCCCGATCGTCCAGGATTCCCTGCTGCCCACCTTAGCCTACATCGGCGGCCCGTCGGAGATCGCCTATTTCGCCCAGCTCAAGGGCGTCTACGACCACCACGGCCTGCCCGTCCCCATCGTCTACCCCCGGGCGAGCCTGACGATCGTCGAGCGGCGGGTGGCGAAAGTCCTGGAGAAATACGGCCTCACCGTCGCGGATTTCTTCGGGAATATCCATGCGACCGAACGCCGGCTCATCCGTGACGAGATGCCGGACGACCTGACGACCGCGTTCGAGCAGACACGTACGGTTCTTACAGAACATTTCGGTCGACTCGCAGACGAGGTCGCTTCCATCGATCCCACCCTCCGTCAGGCGACTCAGTCTGCCCAGGGGAAGGCGGAATTCGAGCTAGCCCGGCTGGAAGAGAAGGCTGTCCAGGCGTACAAGCGGTCGAACCAGACGACCCGCCAGCAATTGGAGAAAGCTAAGCAGCAACTCTACCCGCACGACCGGCACCAGGAACGGGTGTTCAACATCTGGCCGTATCTCGTCCTGCATGGGTTCGGGTTCATCGACACCATGTTTGATGCCGTCGATGTCGAGCGGTTTGCGCACACGGTGGTGTTCCTATGACCCTCGACCTGCTCGTCTTCGCCCCCCACCGGGATGACGCGGAGTTGCACTGCGGGGGACTGTTGATCAAGATGGCACAGAAGGGGTACGCCGTCGGGGTCGTCGACCTGACCTTAGGGGAGATGGCGACGCGCGGGACGGTGGAGGGACGGGCGCGCGAGGCGGCACAGGCCGCCGCTATCCTGGGACTGGCGGCGCGGGACAACTTAGAGATTCCGGACACCCGGGTTGATTCCACCGAGGAGAACCAGCTCAAAGTCATCCGGGCGATCCGGACGTACCGTCCCCGGCTCGTCCTCTTGCCGTACGAGACCGCCCGGCATCCTGACCACCGCCAGACGAGCCTCCTGATCCAGGAAGCCGCGTTCCTGTCGGGACTCCCCAAGATCGACACCGGACAGGACGCGCACCGGCCCCAGCGGCTCGTGTTCTACTTCACCCTGTACAACTACCGGGGGATCACGCCATCATTCATCGTCGATATCACCGCGCAGTACGAGCGCAAGATGGAGGCGGTCCGGACGTACGGGTCGCAGTTCTACAACCCGGCGTCGACCGAGCCGGAGACGTTCATCAGCCGGCCGGAATTCCTCGTCCTGATCGACACGTATAGCCGGTATTTCGGCTCCCTCATCGGCGTGGAGCGCGGCGAGCCGTTCTTCGTCCGGGAATACCTGGAACTCGACGACCCGGTCGCACAGTTTGGGGATCAGGGAAAAGCAAGGGCGTATTTGCCATAGAATCAGTGACAAGTGACGAGTGACGAGAAAGAGTGGAAAAACAGGAGTTCATACCATCTTTCGACGATAGAGCATGAGGGATTGTTGTCATTCCCGCGAAAGCGGGGAGTGGGAATTCGTATCCTTCTTTCACTCGTCACTTGTCACTCGCCACTCGTCACTGCAGTAAGGAGACCTCATGCGCATCGGCATCACGTGTTACCCCACCTACGGCGGAAGCGGCGCGATCGCGACGGAGCTGGGACAGGCGTTAGCGAAACGGGGGCACAAGATTCATTTCATCAGCTATTCCCTCCCGTTCCGGCTTCAGGAATACAACGAGAACATCTCGTTCCACGACGTGGAGATCATGCCGTACCCGCTGTTCAAGTATCCGCCCTATACCCTCGCCCTGGCCGCCAAGATGGCCGCCGTCGCGGAGGACGCCTCTCTCGACGTGCTCCATGTCCATTACGCCGTCCCGCACGCCACCTGCGCGTACCTGGCCCGCCACATGCTCCGGGACCGGGACATCAAGGTGATCACGACCTTACACGGCACGGACATCACCCTCGTTGGGAGCGACAAATCGTTCTACCAGATCACGAAGTTCAGCATCGAAGAGAGCGACGGGATCACGGCGGTGTCCGAGTCGCTGAGACGCGACACGATCTCCCTGTTCGGGCTCACGAAAGACATCCGGGTCATCCCTAATTTCGTCAATACCGGACGATTCCGGCGGGAAGCCGGAGAGTGCACCCTCAGGGGCATCGTGCAGGAGGACGAGAAGATCCTGCTCCACATCTCCAACTTCCGGCCGGTGAAACGGATCACGGACATCATCAGGATGTTCGTCAAGATCAAGCCGAAGATTAAGTCGAAACTCCTGATGGTCGGAGAAGGGCCGGATCGGATTCCCGCGCAGGAACTGGCCAAGGAGCTCGGCCTGCGGGAGAGTGTCGTCTTCCTCGGCCTGCAGGAAGGGGTGGATGATATCTTGCCCTGCGCCGACCTGTACCTGCTGCCGAGCGAACAGGAGAGCTTCGGCCTGTCCGCCCTCGAAGCGATGAGCTGCGAGGTGCCGGTCATCGGAACGAACGTCGGCGGACTCCCGGAACTGGTGAAACATGGGGAGACCGGGTTCATCGCCGAGGTGGGGGATGTGGACAAGATGGCGCAGTACGCGGTCGAACTCCTGTCGGATGACCGGCTTCGGCGGCAGATTGGTCAGCAGGCCCGTCAGCGGGTGCTGGAGCACTTCGACCAGGACCTCATCGTGCCGCAGTACGAGGCGTATTATGAGGAGATTCTCAGGCAGTAAGCCCTATGATTCGCCCATTCCGTGAATCCGACCGCCAGGCCCTCAAAGACATCACCGCCATCTGTTTCGATGGGGTGTCCATCGATCAGAACATCGAAAAGCAATTCGGCATGATCGCGGGCCGGACGTGGCAGTGGCGCAAAGTCCGTCATATCGATGCCGATGCGGACGCCAACCCATCGGGCATCTTCGTCGCAGAAGAAAATGGGAACGTCATCGGCTACGTCACCACCCGGCTGGATCACGACAGCAAGATCGGCTGGATTCCCAACATGGCCGTCCTGCCCGGCTATCAGGGTCGCGGGATGGGCAAACAGCTCATGCAAACCGCCCTCGACTACCTCCGCGTCTCCGGCATGGAGTATG
>JACQVL010000316.1 GCA_016209865.1 Candidatus Latescibacterota bacterium
GCGGTCGTCCAGTCATGGGCGTCCTGTCCGGCGATCACGCGCAGCATCAGGGCGCAGTCGCGCACGCTGCGGGTGATCGGGCCGACGCAGTCGAGGCTGGCCGCCATGGCGATCAGTCCCCACCGGCTGATGCGGCCGTACGTCGGCTTGAGGCCGACGACGCCGCAGAACGCCGCCGGCTGGCGGACGGACCCAGCGGTATCCGTGCCCAACGCGATGACCGTTTCCCCGGCGGCGACGGCGGCGGCGCTCCCCCCGCTCGACCCGCCAGGGACGCGGGCGGTGTCCCACGGGTTGCGGGTCACCGGCTTGTACGCGCTGCTCTCCGTCGACGACCCGAAGACGAACTCGTCGAGGTTCGTCTTGCCGATGATCACCGCCCCTTGCTCGCGCAATCGCTTGACCGGAGCGGCGTCGTACGGCGCGGTGTAATTGTGGAGAATAAACGAGGCGGCGGTTGTGAGCGTATCTTTGACGCAGAAGATATCTTTCACGGCTAACGGAATCCCGGCCAGCGGGCCGGGGTCAGACCCGCGGGCGAGCGCCTCATCCACCGCGCGCGCCTGCTGTCGAGCGGTATCCAGCGTCAAAGGGGCGATGTACGCATGAACGTGTGTCTCGTCCTCAGCCGCCTCCGCATCGCTCGGTTGATACCCCACGCGCCCGCTCCGTCCCTCCACCGCCTCGATACGTGCGATGACCGCGTCCAGCAGTTCCACTGCACTGATCTGGCGGCGGCGCAGCATGGCGCTCAGGTCAGCGGCGGTATGATCACACAGTTCGACGGACATCACGGAATTCCTGTAGGGGCGAACCTCGTGTTCGCCCGCAGAAGCCCCCGACGAGGGGTATCCCTACAAATCCGTATGGAGACTCAACGGGACGACGAAATACCGTCCACGGGTGCGGGGCGCGCAGGCCAGGAGGGCCTCCACATCCGGCCAGGCCTCCACGACATCTTCCCGCATCGGCGCACGCCAGGGGTCGGCATCCACCCCGTACGTGGCCGGTGTGACTTCGGCCAGCTCCGGGTCAAGCCGGGGGTCGAGGACTTTCACGACCATCTCGTGGAGCTGGCTGCTGAGGGCCTGCCGTAACGCGGTGTCTTCATCCGATGACTGCGACCCGATCGCGGCCCATCGGAGCAGCCTCTGCAACCGCCCCCCATCGATCTGGAGCGCGGGATGGAAGTGTTCAGAAGTGGACATAACAGGCCTCCGAAGAACGCCTAACACATCTTATTCCCTCACCCAGTGTCATTCTGAGCGAAGCGAAGAATCTCGCCGTGTGTAAGACCCTTCGCTGCGCTCAGGGTGACATTGTGTGAGCAGTTCTTACGATTCAATGACCCTTTTCAAAATAGAGCCTCAGAGGGGTGAATTCAAGGTTTTTTCGAGGGAACATGCGTGAACTGTTTACATTGCGACTTGCCTTGCCGGACAATCTTCATCTATATTGACAGCATCCTACACGCGTACAAAATCCAGGACTCAGCCAAAAGGGCATTATCAATGAGATTCCTTCTCGTCCTATCCCTACTGACGCTGCTCGCGCCGTTCGATTGCGGCGGCGAAGGATCGAGCTCCATTCGACCGATACCCGTCGAGACGATCTCGATCCCGAACACCGTCCCGCTCGGCCAGACGGTCTCCTTCAAGCTCATCTGTCAGACCCCAACCCCCTGCTGGAAATTCCATCACTTTGATATCACCGAGAAGACCCAGGAATACCGGGTCGTCGTCCACGCGTACCACGAAGGCCGAGTCTGTGCCCAAGTGTTGAGCTCGTTCACCGTCACCGGCTCGGTGACCCCTCAACAACGTGGCACGTTCGTCTTCAAGTTCTGGCGCTCGAACGCTGAGACATTGGATCGAACGGTCGTAGTCCAGTAAACCGTAGAACAAAAAGCACGGAGGGAGTGAAAAAACGATGATCACGTTCAATCACGGACGATTCGACCTCACCATCCCTTCCGTCACTGAGAGTCCGCTCGTTCAGGTGCGCTCCGCGTGCATCGGAATCCAGCCGGCAGAGGGGCCGCTCCGGTTGAGCCCGGAATGGGACACCCAGGAGGTCACGCCCCACAGCGGAGAAGACCGGTGCGGCGCATTTTCTGGGCTTCGGGTTGTCGCAATCTGTGAGGAAAC
>JACQVL010000307.1 GCA_016209865.1 Candidatus Latescibacterota bacterium
AACTCCGCCGCCCAATTCTGCACCACCGTGATCGTCAGGGGCGCGCCCTCTCCCACCGACTGTACCACGACGAACCGCTGGCCGTCCGGCGTCACATCATACCGCGACAAGAACGGCGGGGAGCCCGCCCTGACGGGGTCGAGCAGGACTCTGGTCTGTTCTCCGGCGAACAGTCTGCGCGGAAGACCCGCCCGGAAGCCTGCCCGCGTCTCCACCGGGACGGCCATCAGGGCGTTGTCCTCGACGTAGAACAGTTCGTCCCCCCGGCCGCTCCACCGGGGCGAGACGCCGCCGTTGACGGACACTGGCCATTTGCCCTCTCCGGTGGGGAACGGCTTGATGTACACCTCGTACCGCCGTGATTCATTCGACATGTACGCCACGTACCGTCCATCCGGGGAGATGACCGGAAGCGCCTCGACCGCGGGCGTCTGGAGGAAGGGCGCGGGTTTCCGTGTTCCGGTCAGGGGCAGGTACCACAGGTCCCGGTTCGTCTTCGGGTCGAGCAGGTAGTAGGCGACGTACCGGCCGTCCGGCGACCAGGCGGGCGCGTACTCGCCTAACGGGCCGGACACGAGCGGCTGGACGATCCCGCTGCCGTCCGCCGCCTGGACAAACAGGTCGGTCACTCCGCTCCGGGTGGACGCGAACGCCACCTGCCGGCCGTCCGGCGACCAGGCGGGGAAGAACGCCCCGGCGGGCTCAGCGGTCAGACGCGTCTTCGTGCCGCGCGCCACATCATGGATCCAGATGTTTTGACTCCCGTCCTCCGTTCCCATGACTGCCACCAGTCTGCCGTCGGGGGACAGGACGGGGGTGGTGATCTGCCCCTGCGGCTGGCCGATCGTGCCCACCACCGTGCCGGTGCGGTCCACCCAGACGAGTTGCTGGGAGCCTTCCGTCGTCCCCGACCGGTAGACCAGGGTGCCGTCCACGGACACGCTCGGCCAATCCGCGTTCGGGGCCACCCGGAATGACTCGCCGGTCTGGGTCAGGTTTGAGAGTGAGAAGGGGATCGCCCAGATGCCGCTGCTGAGCGAGCCGCGCTGGAACAGGATGTGGCCCGTGGGAGAATAGGCGAGCGAGTTGATGAACTCTTCCGAACTCTGGAAGATGCGTGTCCGGGTCGTCCCGGACTGGACGACGATCTCCCCAGAGCCGTCATCCTTGAAGACGGTGAACAGGAGCGTCCGCCCGTCCGGCAGGAAGCAGGGGTGTCGGAGCTCGAACTCCCCCTTCGAGGAATCCGCCGTGACGAGCGCGCGAGGCTCCCCGTCCTGGGCCGGCACCTCGAACAGGCCGACATGCCCCGGGCCAACCTGACTGAACACGATCCTCCCTTGAGAGCCCCATGCCGCGCCCTGGTAGAGCGGGGCGGATAGCCTGCACAGGACAGCCCCCGGCCCGCCCTTCGCGGGGATTTTCTTCAACGTGGCGGTATCCCGGTCGAAGTACCCCACAAAGTCGCTCTGCGGCGACCAGAACGGCTGCACGGCGCCGTCGGTCTCCGGGACCTCTCGCGGCTCGATCTGGTTCAGGTCGCGGACCCACAGTCGTCCTCCCTGAGTGTAGGCGATCATCGTCCCGTCGGGGGAGACGACCGGGTTGGCGGGGTTCGCGCTGGGGCTTGCTGAGACCTGAAATTTCCGCAAGGGAAGGGGGGAACGGGGAGTGGCGCGCTCCAGCGTCAGCCAGGCGGCCACCACGCCGAGCCCGAAAGCTGCGGCGGCGGCGCCAGCCAGGACGGGCCACCGCCGGGGCGGGACGGGTCGGACGCTGGCCGGGGCGGGGACGCCGGCTGGTTCATCGACCGCTGGACGGCTGACCTCGGCCGGCGGCTCGACGCGCCGGCTGACGATCTCCTGCACCTCTTTAAGATCGATGGCCACTTCCCGGATCGTTTGATAGCGGGTGCGCGGGTCTTTCTGCAACGATTTCTTGACGATGCGGCCCAAATGTTGGGGAATGTCCGGCTTGAAGGAGGCGACCGGGACGGGGTCATCCCGGAGGATGCTGCTGGCGACCATGAAACTCGTCTCCCCCTTGAACGGCCGCTGACCGGTCAGCGCTTCATACATCACCACCCCGAAGCTGAAGATATCCGTCGGATGCCCCACCTTCTTGCCTTCCGCCTGTTCGGGCGACATGTAGGCGACCGTCCCTAAGATCGTCCCCATGCTCTTCGTGATGGCGGAGCTGTCGACCGTGTCCGTCTCCGGTCGGGTGATAAGAGCCAGGCCGAAGTCCAGGATCTTCGGGATGCCGTCTTTCGAGATCATGACATTGCGCGGCTTGAAATCCCGATGGGTGACTCCTTTCTCGTGGGCGTGACACAGGCCATCTGACAGGGGGAGAAACCAGTCGAAGAACGTCTCCAGCGTCAACCCCTGCGGGGGGATGAGGAGGTTGAGAGCCTGCCCGTCGACGTACTCCATCGTGATGAAGAAGGAGTCGTCCGTTTCTTCGACGGAATAGATCGTGGCGATGTTGGGATGGTTGAGCGAGGCCGCCGCTTTCGCCTCGGTCTTAAAACGCGTGAGTCGGTCGGGGTCTTTCCGCACCGCCTCGGGCAGTATCTTCAGTGCGACCGGACGCTCCAGCGTGGTGTCCTCGGCCAGGAACACTTCGCCCATCCCACCCTGGCCGAGCTTCTTGATGATGCGGTAGTGGGAGAGGGTGTGTCCGATCATACTCGTACCTTCGTTCTGAAGGGATGAAGCTTCTTCCTGCAGGACAGTCTATGAAATGAGGTGAAATCAGGCTGAGGTGAACAAGGGAGACGACTGGGCGAAACTTAACAGATTGACCCCGTGTCTGTCAAGCGCAATATCCGGGAATGCAGTTCGACCCACCGGATTCAGATGAGATTCCGCAGCACAAAGAAGACGTTGGCCGGGCGTTCCGCCAGCCTCCGCATATACCAGGGAAACCAGGACGACCCATAACTAATGAGAACGCGGACCCGATGGTCTGCTTGCAACAGGCGCGCCTGTTCGTCTTGCCTGATGCCATACAGGAGATGAAACTCGAACGCCTCGTTGGGGACTCCTCTCATCCGGGCTTCTTGCTGAATACGTACGAGCAGTCGCCGGTCATGCGTCCCGAAGACCGGCCACACACCATCGTGTGCGATCCCGTTCAGCAGGTGGAGTGCGCATTCCACACAGTTGTCATCCACCTCTCTTTTCCTCTGAAACGCCACGTCGGGCGGCTCGGCGTACGCCCCTTTCACCAACCGGATGGCCGGACGCAACGGCAACAGTCTGCGAATGTCCCCGGCCGTCCGGTAGAGGTACGCCTGCAGACAGACGCCCACGTTGTGATACTCCGTCCGGACGCGCTCGAAGACGCGGAGAGTCGATTCGGTGTACACTGTGTTCTCCATGTCGATCCAGACGAAGCTGCCCAGTTTTGCGGCATGTTCCGTGATCGTCTTCACGTGCTGATAACTCATCTCGACATCGAGGTCGTGCCCCAATTGGGTCAGCTTCACGGAAAGGTGGGTATCGAGTCGTCTGGCTGCGATCTGATCAAGAAGGTCGCAGTAGTGCGTCGTCACGTGCCCGGCTTCGGCGAGAGTGAGAATATTCTCCCCTAAGCAGGTGACGACGGTCGAGAACCCCTTCGTCCGCAAGTCCTCCGCAGCCTGTAACGCATCGACCGACTGTTCACCCGGCATGAATCGCTTGACGGCCTTCCGGACGAATCGATACCGGGGAAGCGCGTCCCGCAGTCGTTGATTGCGAGACGCCCACAACAGCACGCTCCGCATCATCCCCAGCCTCTCCTTCCTGCGGCGGTTGACAAGGCTGTGCGATAGGTCTATATTAAATAAATCGGTATTGGAATCAATGTAACACCCTCACACGGTGTCTGTCAACCTTCCTCCGAAAGGATCACGCATGTACGCCTCCATCCGGGACGGCAGCCTGCTTCATGCCGGGTATCGCACGATCGCCGAGGGACTCCACGACCTCGGACTCTCGGCCGTTGAACTCGACGTGAACCGCCAGTGCGCGGTCAACGCCCTGACCCTGCCGGGCGCGACGTTCTCGCTCACCTCAGAGACATCCCGTAAGCATCTCAAAACGCATTTGGAAGAAAACAGCGTCCGTGTCTCTGCCTTCCTCCTCGCCAATAATTTCAACGCGGACGACCTCGACCGGGAGGTCGACTGGTGCGCCCAGGCGATCAACGCGGCCGGTGACCTCGGCATCCAGGCGGTGCGGATCGACTCCGCCATGCGCGGGGAGCGGGAACTGAGCCTGCATACCCGGATCGAACGGTTCATCGGTGGAATCACGAGAGTCTTAGATGCGACCGGCTCGTCCGGGGTGGCGCTGGGCATCGAGAACCACGGCTCCTGCAGCAACGACCGGCGATTCCTGGACGCGGTGCTCGACGGGGTCAACTCGTCCCGGCTCGGCCTGACGATGGACACGGGGAATTTTTACTGGTACGGCTACCCGCTCGACGAGGTGTACGAGATTCTCGAGCACTTCGCCCCGAAGGCGAAGCATACGCATGTCAAGAATATCAATTTTCCGGAAGCGGACCGCGCCCGTCAGCGCGACCCCGGCTGGAAATACGGGGAGTACGTCTGTCCCATCCCGGACGGGGACATCGATGTCGGTCGGGTCGTCGGCTTCCTGAAGGCCGCCGGGTACGACGGCGACTTGTGCATCGAGGACGAATCCCTCGGCCGGTTCTCCGAGCCGGAACGCCGCCAGGTGCTGCGGCGGGACGTGGAGTGTGTGAAAAGATTGGTGGTCGGTGGTCGGTGAAAACCAGTGACGAGTGGCGAGTGACCAGTGACGAGTAAGTCACTCTACGACGTATTGTCTTTATGGTGTCATTCCCGCGAAAGCGGGAATCCATTTCTCGACAAGAATGACACCGTGCGTGCCATGAGTGGACATACTCGTCACTGGTTTTACTCGTCACTCGTCACTTGTCACTCGTCACTGCTTTCTTATGCTTTCCTACTTCAGCTTTCCCACTCGCATCGTCTTCGGTCCCGGCGCGATCGGGGCGCTGGGCGGGGTCGTCCAGGAATTCACGATCCGCCGGCCGCTGGTCGTGACCGACCGGGGGGTCGCGCAGGCCGGGCTGCTGGATCGCGTGGTCGCCGGGCTGGAAGCATCCGGGGCTGTCTGCGCCGTGTTTGACGGCGTCGACCCGAACCCGACGGAGGAGAACGTCGCGGCGGGCATCAGCCGGTACCGGGAACACGGGTGCGACGGGATCGTCGCGGTGGGCGGAGGCAGCCCGCTCGACGCGGGGAAGGCGATCCGGCTGAAGACGACCCACGACCGCCCGTTAGCGGAGTACGACGACTTCAAAGACGGGGCGCGATGGGTCCGTCCCGATCTGCCGCCGATGATCGCCATCCCGACGACCGCCGGGACGGGAAGCGAAGTCGGCCGGAGCGCGGTCATCGTCCTGAAGGAGACCGACCGGAAGACGGTGATTTTCAGCCCCTACCTGATGCCGACGGTGGCGGTCTGCGACCCGGAACTGACGCGCCGCCTGCCGAAAGGCCTGACCGCGGCGACCGGGGCAGACGCGCTTACGCACAACATCGAGGCGTACTTAGCCACCGGCTACCACCCCCTCTGCGACGGGATCGCGCTCCACGGGACGGCCCTGGCCTCTCGGTATCTGCCGCGTGCTGTCGCGTCCGGCGAGGACGACCTGGAGGCGCGGACGCAGATGATGATGGCGGCCATCATGGGGGCGACCGCCTTTCAGAAGGGCCTCGGAGCGACCCATTCCCTCGCTCACCCGCTGTCGTCGGTCGCCGGTCTCCACCACGGCCTGGCGAACGCCATCCTGCTCCCCCACGTCCTCCGGTTCAACGCTGAGGTCGCGGCAGACCGGCTGCGGGACCTGGCGGCCGCGATGGCCATCGACGTGAGCGGGCGTTCCCCTCAGGAGGCGGCAGCCGACGCGATCCACGCGATCCAGTCGCTCTTCCGAGGGATCGGCATTCCCGTCCGTCTCTCGGAGGCCGGGGTGACTGCCGCCATCATCCCGGCGCTGGTCGCTAAAGCGATGCAGGACGGCTGTCACCTCTCCAACCCGCGTCCCTGCTCGGCGAAGGATTTTCAGTCCCTCTACGAAGCAGCGTTGTGAGTGATCCACACCTGTCCGCTCGCGCCGTCGACCGTGATCCAGTCGCCCGTCTTGATCCGGCGCGTCCCCTCATGCACGTTGACGACCGCCGGGATGCCGAATTCCCGCGCGACGATCGAGGCGTGCGACGTCGGCGCGCCGATGTCCGTCACCACGCCCGCCGCCACCAGAAAGAGCGGGCTCCACGCCACGTCCGTCACGCGGGTGACGAGGATCTCACCCGGCTGCAGGGAGTCCGCCTCGTCGGGACTGAACAGGACACGCGCCGGCCCTGAGGCCCGTCCGGGGCTGACCGCGAACCCGGTGAGGACGAGGCCGTCTCCGGCCGGGCCGCCGGGCGCATCGCTGTCGAACGGGAGGAAGTGCCCGTTCGGCATCTCGGCCAGGAGCCGGGGGAGGACGGGCTGGCGGCGGAGCCGTTCACGCTCGCGCCGCCGCTCGGTGACGAGCGTCCGCGCCCGCTCTGGGGGAAGGTCTTCTGTGAGCAGGGCGGCTTTCAGTTCATCCGGGAGGAGATAGAACACATCAGACGTGGTTTCCACTATTCCCCGCTCGGCCAGCCGCCGGCCGATTTCCAGGAGGAATGCCCGTCCTGCCGTACTCTGCTTGATGATCGTCGAGCGAAGGGTCTCTCGGCGTGACTGCCAGAACTGCGCGCGCTCGATCATCATCCGGATCAACCAGCGTCTCAGCCCTGACACCCGATCCAGGATCGTCGAACGCACCGCGTCGGGGCTGACGTCCCGCCGTGGGGCGCGCGCCAGTTGGA
>JACQVL010000308.1 GCA_016209865.1 Candidatus Latescibacterota bacterium
CGGTGCGCGAACGACCGGACCTCAAACGCTCCGAGCGGCGCATCCCGTCCGGGCCACGCGACGGACGCGCCAGGAGGGGACAGGGCGATGATGGTGTAGACGACCGGGTCTCCGACCGTCATCCGGGGCCGGTCGACGCTGGCCGAGACCGACAGGGAATCCGTCTGGGCGTGGACGGTCACGGCGACGGTCACGACCAGCCACAGGGCGCACACGGCAGATCGCATTACGAAACCGGGGTGTTTCTTATCATGTAGGTCAGGACCTGAACGAACTTCGAGTCGACCAGATAGATTTCCGGGCTGTCGCGGCGTTTGACGTACACCATCTTATTCGATGGGAACGGTTTCCCGACCAGGAGCGACAGGCGTTCCTCCGGGACGTCGCCCCGACCGCCGATCGTCAGGTGAACCTCCATCGAGGGTTTGTCCAGTCCAAACCGGGAGAGGTCTTTCGCCTCCTCATTCGTGACGAAGATCAGCGTCCTGAGGGTGTCGAGGACGGCAAACGCCTGTCCTACCGCGACCGCGTTCGCCTCTTTCCTGACCGGTTCCTCAAGCCGCCAGATCGTCTTCTGCTTCTGGTCACGGCGAACCCGGAGCCGCTGGGCGCCCTGCACCACCTCAAAGACATTGACATCATAGCCCTTAAACCGGAGCACGCGTTTGTCACGGAGGTCGGCCGCCGTCGTGGGCAACTGGTTGAAGACGGTTGCGTTCACGGCATAGATCCAGTTCTCCCGCGGGTTCTTCACGTAGATCGTCCGTCCCTGTTCGTCCGCCGTGCCGACGAGGATCTGTTGGGGGAGTCGTTGATCTTCCACGTAACAGGTGACCGTGACCGGTGGCCGGTCGAGGCCGTACTGAGCCAGTTTGGCCGGGGTCGCCGGGATGAATTCTTTGATCTTCATGATCTCCAGGCTGTCTAACAAGGCGGTAATCGCCCGATCATCCGCCCGCGTGTTCAGGGGGAACAGCATCTGCCAGTCTTCGAACGCTCGTTTCACGCAGGTCACCAGTTCGGGTCCGAGCTTCCAGTCAACCTTCGTGACTTTATACGACTGGAAATCGAACGCCGTCGTCTTGTGGAACTGCTGGGGGTTCTTGAGGAATTGCCCGGTGTTCTCCGCTGAGATGGCGTAAACGGTATTCCGTTCGTTACTCGTCACGTACACCTGAGCGCCGGCCCGCTGTCCGACCAGGATCGTGGCGTTGACCGAGCCGTCCCGTGATCGCAGGAGAGCCCGCGCGATCGGCCGGTGGAGGCCGTAGGGCTTGAGGTCGGGCGGATCATCCGCGACGAAATCCATGGCTTTCAACCCGGCGAGCGCCCCGACTAAGTTGATCGCCTCATTCCGCTCTGCGGGCATGTCGACCGGTTTCGTGAGACGCCAGCTCCCCAGGGTGTCTCGTTCGCAGACGAGGGTCGTCACGCCCTTCGTGTCGTTGTACTCGACCTCGACCCGATCCACTTTGTCCTGTTGGACGTGGACGATGCGCCGGTCACGCAGCGCGCTGGTCGTCTTCCGGAGCGTGTTGCCGGTGCCGGTCTCGATCAGGAAAACTTTCCGGCTGCCTTTCGTGGCGGCGAACGTGGAGGAGCCGGTCGGGTTGTCTTCGCCCAGCAGAAGCGTCTGGGGGGCGGTCAGACCGGCGCTGACTTCGACGACGGCCTGCGGCGGGTCGAGGCCGTAGTCCGCCAGGTGAGCCGCGCTGTCGGTGACCGTGCGTGCCGGGGTGAGCGAGGCTATGGTATTGAGGATGTCAGTGACTGCCTGCGCGTCGGCGAGGACGGACAACGGCTCGACGATCCGCCAGCCTTCCTTCTGGTCGCGCTCGCAGACGGTCGTCTGTCCCTGATAGGTCACCTTCACCCGGGTGATCTTCGTCTGGTCGACGGCGAAGACTTTATTCGCGTCAGACTTTTGTTCGTTCGATTTGGCTTTCACCTCGAAGAAATAGAAGTACGAGGCGAGCGCGAGCAGGATCGCTCCAAGAATGGCCGTGTTCCGAAACCTCACGATGCCCTCCTCATGTTCACCGCCGCTTCCACCACACGACGCCGCCCGCGATCAGGACGATCATCGGGAAGACGATCACGGTGACGTAGAAAATCGTCTTCATCTGGCTTAAGGAGATCTGGGCGAGGCGCACGTCCGGGGATTTCGGCCGGATGGCGATCAGGTCTTCCTCTTCCGCCAGCCAGTTCAGGCAGTTCATCAGGAAATCCCCGTTCCCGGCCAGGCCGAAGAAGGTGTTCGTCGCAAACATCGAGTTGCCGATGACGACCAGCCGGGTCTTGACTTCGTGCTTCTCAGGCTCCAGCGCCATCTCCTGAGGGGTCAGCGAGGACGGGTCCTTCCGAGGCAGCCCCTTCGGGACGGCGGTGGCCGCCACCGCGATGGAGATCGGCCCGCGGAGGTCTGTAGCATCGAACTTGATCGGCTGATCCTTGCCCTTCGGCGGGTTCAGGTCCGCCCAGCTCCGCTCGCTCGTCTGGGCGAGCGACTGGATCTGGAGGGTGTCCCCTTTCGAGTCGCCAGGATCGACGGACCGGACGAGAGGGAAGAAGCTGGCCGTGTTGAAATCTCTGGTGATCGCGTGCGAGACGTACCCCCCAACCGCCGGAGCGAGTTCTCCCATGCCGAACATCCGGCCAACCCCGCTGACGTCGACAACGATATTCTGGCCGAGCTTCACGTTCCACTCGGACAGCAGGCCGGACAGATCAGCGGTCTTCTCCGGGAAATCAGGGTCGAGCAGGAAGAGCGCCTTGCCGCCACGATTGAGATAATCGGCGATCGCCTGTTGTTCGGGCGGGAGGAGGTCCTTCTTCGGCCCGGCGATGACGACGACGTTGCAGCTATCGGAGATCGTCGGCGACTCCAACAGGAACAGTTTCTGCACCGCGTACCCCTTGTCGGTGATCTCCTGCTTCACCTGACTCAGCCCGCTCTTGTCCGTGTCGTCGATGCCGTGCTCCCCGTGGCCCTCGATGAAACAGATCATCTTCTGTTTCTCACGGGTGACTTTGACGAGCGCGTTCGTGATCTGTTCTTCGTTCGACCCGGTGATCCGTTCCGTCTTGCCGCCGCTCTCGAAGATCGCCGTCCCGTACGTGGTGATGTTGTACTGCTTGGCACGGGCCGGTTCTTTGTCCGGGTCGATGAACTCGTAGACGATGCGACGCGAATGGTACCGGTACTGGTTGAGGAGGTCCTCCAGCTCCCGTCGCGACTGGGCCTCCGCGCCGGTCGGCCGGTAGAAGGCGACGACCTTGATATCCTGTTTCAGCCCGTTGAGGACGTTGAGCGTCAGGTCGGACAGGCTAAAGCGTTTGGCGGACGTCAGGTCGATCCGCTTCGCATACCGGACGCCGATCAGGTTCGCAAACGTCAGGATGCCGACCAGGATGAGGATGAGTGCGGCGGCGTTCGCCCCGTACCGGGTCGTCCGCATGCCTAAGACGCCCTTCACCTGCCCCCACTCGACGATGACGAACGTGGCGAGCAGTCCTGCTCCGATGATGAGGGAGATCAACGCGTACATCCGGCGCGCCGCCTCGGTCGAGTACAAGAACGCGCCGGCGATGACCAACGCCAGCCCCACATAGCCGCCGATCGTGACTGCCTTCTTCATGGCCTCACTGCCTCCACCTGGTCGATTCTAAGGATCGTACGGTGATGAACAGCCCGAAACAGATGAAACTCAGGTAGAACAGCACGTCCGTCGAATCCAGAACGCCTTTCGAGAAGTTCTCGTAGTGCCGGAGGACGGACAGGTAGGAGAACAGCTCCCGCCACCGGCCGCTTACTAAGTCGGCAGTGCCGTCGAACAGCCACAGGAGAAGGGCGGCGCCGAAACAGATGACCGCCGCGACGATCTGGTTTTCCGTCAGGGACGACGCGAACAGGCCGATCGTGAGCACCCCGGCCCCCATGAATAACAGGCCGAGGTACCCCAACCAGATCGGGGCCCAGTCCGGCTGCCCGTACATCGTCAGGATGAGCGGGTAGATCAAGGTCAGCGCCATCATGATGGCGTACAGGGAGAGGACGGCGAAGAATTTCCCGACGATCACCTGCCAGTCTTTCACCGGGGAAGTGAGGATGAGCTCGATCGTCCCGGTTTTCTTCTCCTCCGCGAACAGCCGCATCGTCAGCATCGGCATGAGGATGAGCACGGCGACGAAGCTCATCGCGCTGAACAGCGGCCGGAGGATCATCTCGTTGATGTTGATCCGCTCCATCATCGGCGGGTACTGCGCCGCCTGCATGAAGTACTGGAGATACCCGGCAACGTTGAAGTAGAACAACAGCCCCATGATGACCAGGAAGACGGTCGAGACGGCGTAGAAGATGGGGGAAACGAAGTACGCTTTCAGCTCGCGCTGCCAGATGGCGATCATCCCTCTCATGCCTGCACTCCCTCCTCCTCAGTCGTCAACTGGAGGAAGATCTCCTCCAGGCTCATCCCGACCGTCGTCAGTTCCATCAGTCCCCAATTATTCTGAACGACCTTCGCGGCGAGATGTTCCCGGATATCCTGGCCGGGATGGCTCTCCACGTCGTACCGCCAGACGCTGTCCCGCTCAGAGCCCTTCGTCTTGACCTCGACGACCCCGTCGACCGCCTTCAAGGCGGTCAACACGTCCTTGACCGGGCCTTTCACCTGGAGGATGATCGTCTGCGAGCCTTTGAGCTTCGTGTTCAGGTTGGCGGGGGTGTCCATCGCCACGACCGTGCCCTTGTTGATGATGACGACGCGCTGGCAGGTCATGCTCACTTCCGGGAGAATGTGACTGCTCAGGATGATCGTATGGTCGCCCGCTAAGCTCTTGATCAGTTCCCGGACTTCGATGATCTGTTTCGGGTCAAGGCCGTTGGTCGGCTCGTCGAAGATGAGCACCGGAGGGTCGTGGACTAACGCTTGAGCCAGGCCGACCCGCTGCCGGTACCCCTTAGAGAGGTGGCCGATGATGTGATCGCTCACGTGCTCGATCGCGCAGATGCCCATCACCCGGCGCACCCGCTTGTCCCGCTCCCGCGGGTCGACCCCCTTGATCTTGGCCACGAATTCCAAGTACGGTTTCACCCGCATGTCCATGTACAGAGGCGCGTTCTCCGGCAGGTAGCCCACGCGTCGTCTTACCTCCAGGGATTGCTGGAACACGTCGTACCCGGCGACCCGGGCCGTCCCCGCCGTGGCGGGCATGAAGCAGGTGAGAACCCGCATCGTCGTCGTCTTCCCGGCGGCGTTCGGGCCGAGGAAGCCGAGGATTTCCCCCTTGTTGACGTCGAACGTCACGTCATGGATGGCGGTCACGTCTCCGTACCGTTTGGTCAGGTTTCGGACTTCAATCACGGATGTTCCCTCCCCGCAATAAACGACGATTCAACCGCAAAGGACACAGCGGTAAAACCCTCCGCAAAATCCTGCAAAACACTATAAAATATATAGAGTAGTAGAAAAACGCAAGGATTTAAGCATCACCGGAACTGCCGTTCACGCGCCCGGAAGAAGTTGATCAGCGGCTCGATGTACGGACGGTCGGTCATGACGTGCACCACGTCGATGCTCATCGTGCGGAAGCGCCGGTCCCGCTCCTCCCGCTCACGGAGGCTGCGCGCCCGGAACTCCGCTCGCCAGGTGTCATCGTACGTATCGATGAGCAACTCAACCCCGGTCTCGGCGTCTTCCAGTTCGAGCAGTCCGACACGCGGGATCTCGACCTCGCGGGGATCGGTGATCGTAATGGCCACGACGTCATGCCGCTGGTTGGCGAGACGGAGGGCGGTGGCGTATCCGGTGGTGAGGAAATCGGAGACGAGAAACACGATGCTGCGACGGGTCATCACACGATTGAGGTATTCCAACGCCCGGGCGATGTCCGTCCCGGTGTGGGCGGGCTGGAAGTACAACAGTTCGCGGATGACGCGGAGGACGTGCTTCCGGCCTTTTTTCGGCGGGATAAACCGCTCGACCTGGTCGGTGAAGATGAGCAAGCCGACGCGGTCGTTGTTCTTGATGGCGGAGAAGGCTAAGAGGGCGCAGAGTTCGACCGCGATCTCCCCCTTCATCCGCGTGGCGGTGCCGAACTCCCCGGACGCGCTGGTGTCGACGAGGAGCATGACCGTCAACTCGCGTTCTTCGATGAACCGTTTCACGTGCGGCCGGCCGGTCCGGGCGGTCACGTTCCAATCGATCGTGCGGATGTCGTCCCCCGGCTGGTATTCGCGCACCTCGGCGAATTCCATCCCGCGGCCTTTGAACACGCTGTGGTACTCCCCGCTGAACACGTCGTTGACGAGGTGCTTCGTCCGGATCTCGATCTGGCGGACTTTCTGGAGAATTTCTTTGGGGATCACGGCACTTCCACGTGGTCAAAGACCCGCCGGACGACATCCTCCGGGGTGAGGTCTTCCGCCTCCGCCTCGTAGGTGACGATCACCCGGTGGCGGAGGACGTCCATCCCGATCGACTTGACGTCTTCCGGGGTGACATAGCCGCGCCGTCTGAGGAACGCATGGGCTTTGGCCGCGGTCGCTAAGTAGATCGTCGCGCGCGGGGAGGCCCCGTATTCGATGAACCCCTTGAGGTCGGAGAGGCCGTACTCCTCCGGGGTGCGGGTGGCGAACACTAAGTCGATGATGTACCGCTTGATCTTCTCGTCGATGTAGACCTGGGTGACGACGGAGCGCGCCTGGATGATCGCGTCGGGCGAGACGACCCGGTCGACGGGGATCGGCTGGCCGGTCGTCATCCGGTTGAGGATGTGCAATTCCTCTGTTTTATTCGGGTAGGTGACGTTGATCTTGAGCATGAACCGGTCGACCTGGGCTTCCGGGAGGGGGTAGGTGCCCTCCTGCTCGATCGGGTTCTGGGTGGCTAAGACGAGGAACGGATCGTCTAACAGGAACGTCTGGTCGCCGATCGTCACCTGGCGTTCCTGCATCGCTTCGAGGAGGGCGCTCTGGACTTTGGCGGGCGCGCGGTTGATCTCGTCCGCTAAGATGATGTTGGCGAAGATCGGGCCTTTCTTCGGGGTAAATTCCCCGCGGGCGGCGTTGTAGATCATCGTGCCCGTCAGGTCGGCCGGGAGGAGGTCGGGGGTGAACTGGATGCGCTGGAAGCGGGCCTGAACCGTGGCGGCCAGCGTCTTCACCGCTAACGTCTTGGCCAGGCCGGGCACCCCTTCGAGCAGGATATGTCCGTTCGCCAGGAGGCCGATCAGCAGCCGCTCGAGCATGTACTGCTGGCCGACGATGACCTTGCCGGATTCCGCTAACAACCGTTCGACGAACGCGCTCTGTTCATAAATCTTCTCATGAATCGCGCGAAGAGCATCAGGGCCGATCGGTTGTTCCGTGGCCATCGTCAGGGGTTCTCCGGCTTGGGGGAGGACGTCTCCGGTTTCGGCGGCGCCGTGTCTGTTTTGGATGCCGCCTCCGTGGAAGGCGAGGCCGGCGGCTTCTCTGATTTCTCGCGTTGTTTGTAGTGCTCGCTCCGGTAGTCGGTCGTGTAGAACCCGGACCCCTTGAAGATGAACCCGGCGCCGGAGCTGATCAACCGGACGACCGGCCCGGAGCACTGCGGACAGGTCGTAAGTGGCGGCGCGGTGATACTCTGGAAGTGCTCGAACTGGTGCTCACAGCGCTGGCACTCGTACTCGTACGTGGGCATGATTCCCCCTCTATACACAAAAGCCGGTGCCGGCAATCTCTCCATACCAGCCAGCACCGGCTTGTCCGAGCCTCGCTCCCGTTAGTACATCCCGCCGCCGTACCCGCCCGGTGCGGGGGCCGGCTTTTCTTCCTCCGGGATGTCCGTGATGAGTGCCTCGGTCGTCAGGAGGAGCGCCGCGATGCTCGACGCGTTCTGCAAGGCGATCCGGGAGACTTTCGCCGGGTCGATCACCCCGGCCTTGACCAGGTCTTCGTACTGGAGGGTGACGGCGTTGAACCCGACGTTCTTCGACTCGGCCTTCACACGGGC
This sequence comes from Candidatus Latescibacterota bacterium, assembly GCA_016209865.1. GTDB lineage: Bacteria > JAAXHH01 > JAAXHH01 > JAAXHH01 > JACQVL01 > JACQVL01. The sequence goes on from JACQVL010000308.1 coordinate 7,995, forward strand.
GACGACGACCGACCCTTCGGCCCCCGCGTTCTCGGCGATCTGCCAGAGCGGCTCGTTGAGCGCCTTCCGGACGATGTCAACGCCGATGCGTTCGTCCCCATCAGCCTTCACGCCGTCGAGAACGTGCATCGCCCGGAGGTAGACCACCCCGCCGCCGGGGACGATGCCCTCTTCCACCGCCGCACGGGTGGCGTGGAGCGCGTCCTCGACACGCGCCTTCTTCTCCTTCAGCTCCGTCTCGGTCGCGGCCCCGACGTTGATCACCGCCACTCCGCCCGCCAGCTTCGCCAACCGCTCCTGGAGCTTCTCCCGGTCGTAGTCCGACGTCGTCTCCTCGATCTGCCGGCGGATCTGAGCGATCCGGCCTTCGATCGCCTTCTGCGTGCCTGCCCCTTCGATGACCGTCGTGTCATCTTTGGTGATCGTTACCCGCTTGCACCGGCCGAGGTCGTCCAGCTTCACGTTCTCCAGCTTGATCCCGATGTCCTCGGAGATGACCTTTCCACCGGTCAGGATGGCGAGGTCTTCCAGCATCGCTTTCCGGCGGTCGCCGAACCCGGGCGCCTTCACCGCGCAACACCGCATCGTGCCCCTCAGCTTGTTGACGACTAAGGTGGCTAAGGCCTCCCCCTCGACATCCTCCGCGATAATCAGGATGGCCCGGCCCTGCTGGACGATCTTCTCCAAGAGGGGATAGATATCTTTCAACGCGCTGATCTTTTTCTCATGGATCAGGATGTAGGGGTCGTCGAGGACGGTCTCCATCCGGTCCGGGTCGGTGACGAAGTAGGGCGAGAGGTATCCTTTGTCGAACTGCATCCCCTCGACGACGTCTAAGGTGGTCTCCATCCCCTTGGCTTCTTCGACGGTGATGACCCCGTCCTTGCCGACTTTCTCCATCGCGTCCGCGATCAGGTCACCGATCGCCCGGTCGTTATTGGCGGAGATTGTCGCCACCTGGGCGATCTCGGTCTTGCCCTTGGTCGGCTGACTGAGGCCGCTGATCTCCTTGACGACCGCTTCGACCGCCTTCTCGATCCCCCGCTTCATCACCATCGGGTTGTGGCCGGCGGTCACGTTCTTGAGGCCCTCCCGGTAGATGGCCTCAGCCAGGACGGTGGCCGTCGTCGTCCCATCCCCGGCGATATCGCTCGTCTTGGAGGCGACTTCTCGCACCATCTGCGCCCCCATATTCTCGTACCGGTCCTGGAGTTCGATTTCTTTGGCCACCGTGACCCCGTCCTTGGTCACCGTCGGCGAACCGAATTTCTTGTCGAGCACGACGTTGCGCCCCTTCGGACCCAACGTCACCTTCACCGCTTTCGCGAGTCGCGCGACACCGTGATAGACCGCGCGCCGCGCTTCCTCATCGAAGAGCAGTTGCTTGGCCACTGGTCAACCCTCCCTTACACTCCGCATGTGACAGCCCAGACACGACTACGCCACCAGAATCCCCAACACGTCGTCTTCTCGCATCATCAGGTATTCCGTATCATCGAGCTTGACTTCCGTCCCCGAATACTTGCCGAAGAGAATCTTATCCCCTTTCTTCACTTCCAGGGGCACTCGTTCCCCTTTCTCGTTCAACCGGCCCGTCCCCACCGCCATGACTTCACCCTGCTGCGGCTTCTCCTTCGCCGTGTCCGGGATGATGATCCCGCCACGCTGCACTTCCTCTTCTTCGATCCGCCTGACCATCAAGCGATCGCCTAAGGGTCTGACTGTCATGGTGCACAAGCTCCTTTCTGCTCACTTGGAAAATAGAAAATGGGAAATGGAAAATGGGAAGAGACGACGCGTCCCCGCGCTCCCCGTTTCTGTCACAACGCCCGTTCAACAGATGCAAAGCGTGTGCCATGACCCGACTCGTGTCCGGAATGACGGCCTGATCTTTCTCCCTTCCAATGAGATAACAGATATATCACGGGTAAAGGAGCTCAGGACACAATGTTCCAGATCATTCTGAATGAGTGCCAAAACAGCTCTACCGAGTAATTATGATGATGCCGGAATGGCTCACTTGCAGAGGGCGGCCACGGAGGGCCGCCCCTACTCGTCACTGGTCACTGGTTTTACCGACCACCGGCCACCGACCACCGCTCACGGCATCCGGAACGTGATCACCCGCGTGGCGTTCTCCCCCCGGCGGATGAAGAGCAAGGCGCCCTGGCCCGGTTTGATCGTGTCGATGATGCGCCGGTAGTCGGCCACGGACCCGACGGGCTTCCGGTTGATCTCTTGGATGAGGTCGCCGGGACGGAGGTCGCTCCGGTACGCGACCCCGCTGCGCTCGACCTCGGAGACCAGGACGCCGTCCTGACGCTCATAACCGAGCCGCCGGGCATCCGCCGGCGTGAGTGGTTCGACGCGCAGGCCGAGCGATTCGTGGGGTTTAGGGGGGGCTGTCGTGGAGGCCTGGCGCGTCGGGTCGCCGGCCGGGAGTTCGTCGAGGGTCAGGGTGATCAGACGGAAGGCGTGGTCCCGCCAGACCTTCAACTCGACCGTCGTCCCAGGCCGGACGGCGGCGACGGCGTCGCGGAATTTGGTGCTCTCCTCCACCCCCTGTCCTTGAAACTCGACGATCACATCCCCCACCCGCAAGCCCGACCGCTCCGCCGGGGTGCGCTTCTCGACTTGATGGACGAGGATGCCTTTCTTGACGCCGAGTTGTTCTGCCGCCTCGGCGTTCAGCGTCTCCATCCGGATGCCCAGGTACCCGCGCGCGACGTGGCCGGTCTTGATCAGCTTCCCCATCACCGTCCGGGCCAGGTTGATGGGGATGGCGAACCCGGCGCCCTGGAACGACGGGAACGCGCTGGTCGTGCTCGCGATCGCGGTGTTGATCCCGATGACTTCGCCGTCGAGGTTGACGAGCGCCCCGCCGCTGTTGCCCGGGTTGATGGCGGCGTCGGTCTGGATAAAATCTTCATAATTCTCCGGGTTGAGGATGCGTCCGCGGGCGCTGATGATCCCGGCCGTCACCGTATGGCTCAGCCCGAACGGGTTGCCGACTGCGATGACCCACTCCCCGACCTCGGTCTCGTCCGAATCCCCCAGCACCGCATCCGGAAGAGCGCCCCCGTCGGTCCTGATGACCGCCAGGTCGGTCTTCGGGTCGGAGCCGATCAACCGCGCTTCGCGTTTCTGCTCGTCGACGAATTTCACGCTGATTTCCGTCGCCCCGTCGACGACGTGATGGTTCGTCAGAATATACCCGGCTTTCCCGTCGATGATCACCCCCGACCCCAGCGTCTGCCGGGGGATGTCATCCGGGAAAAACCGTTCGAACGGCCCCCGTAAGAGGTCATCGAGCGGGCCGTTCCCGAACCGCCGGCCGGGCTGCCGGATGAGCTTTTCCGTGTTGACTGACACGACGACCGACCGGGTCTGTCTGGCGATGGCCACGAACGTCTGGCTGAGCTTTTTGGCGTCCAGAGCGACCCATCGGCCGGATGCCCGTGAGGCGGTCACCGGGGCCAGACCGGCCGGGGGGACCGGGCCGCGGCGAGCGAGCCACAGCCCCCCCGCCACGCCGATCCCCAGCGTCAGGACGATGACGAGGGAGAGCAGGAGAAGTTTAGATCGGGTCATACGGGGCTGTCCTTCACACGCGGCCGAAGATTTCGGTCGCACGCTCGATGCTCAGGGCTGACTGCGTTTCCCCCCGGCAGCTATACCAGCACCGGTCGCAGGCAATCGGTTTGGCGGTGCTCTGGTACTCCGTGTAATGCGCGGTGACGGGTAATTCGGGACAGGGTTTGATGTCCCCGTCCGGGGTGAGTTGGATGAGCCATTTCCCCGCCGCCTGGCACGTCTGCGGGAGCGTCCCCCGGAAATACTCCGGCACCCGCCGCAGGTAATACCCGGAGCTGACGATGTTGCCCAACGGGCGTTTCAGCCGGATCAGCTCCTCGACCACACGGGCGACCTGCTCCGCCTGGTCGAGGCGGATCATGTGGGCCTGGTTCCCGTTCTTGAAATCGCTGTAGCAACTGTACGAGACCTTCGCTCCCCAGTGCCGTGCCTGATGGGCGATCGGGATGAGATGATCGAGGTTCTCCTGCATGATGACCGTGTTGAGCACGATGTTCATCCCGCGTGCCGTCATCTGCGGGATGAGGCGCGTCAGATGCTCGTACAGCCCGTCGATCCCGCGTTCCGCGTCATGCTCCGGGCCGAGGTAGTTGAGGGAGATGGCGATC
>JACQVL010000298.1 GCA_016209865.1 Candidatus Latescibacterota bacterium
CCGCTGATGATGACGGTGTAGCGTTCCGCGGAGGCGGGCGTTTGGAGAGAGGATGCGGGGAGAATGAACAAAAGAAGAAAGAACGAGCGGCTGAGCATGTGGTGTGCCTCGTTGACAGATGCCTGTGGAGCTACCGCATCAACAGCATCTTTCTCGTCTTCACGAACGTGCCCGCTTCCAGACGATACACGTACAGACCGCTGGCGACCGGCCGTCCGCTGGCATCCCGCCCGTCCCACCGAATCGTGTAGAATCCGGCTGGCTTCGGGTCTCCGTCGAGAAGCGTGGCCACCTCCTGGCCGAGGAGGTTGTAGATGCGGAGCGTGACTGCAGTCAATGCGGGCAGGTCGAAGCGAATCGTTGTCTCCGGGTTGAACGGGTTGGGATAATTCTGGTGAAGGGCAAACTCGCGTGGCGGGGTGACGCGCACGGCGATCGGGTCGAACCGCTCCCGGAGACCCGTTCTATACACCGCTTCCAGCCGGTAATAGTATGCTGCGTTGACCTGGACGATGGGATCGATGAAGGCGTAATGTCCGTGGGTGCCTGTGATGAGGACGGAGGTGATCCGTTCGTACGCGCCATCCTGTGCGACGCTCCGTTCGACGTGGAAGCCGGTGAGGTCGTGGTCGTTCGCGGTGCTCCAGCGGAGCGTGACGACCCCGCGCGATTCGTCTGCGACGAATGAGGCGAGCGTGACCCCCGTCGGCTGGCCTGCGCTGGCGATGAACGTCGCTGCGGGCATCCACCATCCAGCGAACGTGCCGTCATCCGCACGCACGCGCCACCAGTAGCGCGTGCCATCTGTCAAGACGATCCCACTGGGCAAGTTGGGGTCCGAGACTTCCCAGTGGGTCGGGTTGTTGCCCGTCCCCTGTGGGACGCCGGAGGCCTGAATGACCGAATTGGCGAACGCGGAGTCGGCGGCAACGACGAACTCGTACGTCAGCACGGCCCGGCTCGTGTCGACGGGTGTGGCGTTCGAGATGACGAGGACGGGCTTGAGGGAGACGGTGTCCCCGGACGCGGGGCTGATGGCGGCGGGCGCGGTCGGGATGCTCGTCGCGGACGGCAACGCCTGCGCGGAATCCGACGGCACGCTCTCTTTGCCCGATGTACTGACCGTCCTCACCCGATAGGTGAACGTCTGGCCGTTGGCTGCGCTGGCGTCGAGGAGGGTGGTATCCGACACCCCGGTCGCTAACGGCGTTCCGTTCCGGTACACATTATACCCCGTCACCCCTGTCGAGGTCGAGCGCCGCCACCGGAGCCGCACCGCACCGCTGCCGGGGATGGCCATCAGCCCGGACGGACGATCGGGGAGGGTGGTATCCGCCACGGCCGGAGTGAGCAGGCTGTCCATGCTGCTGTACCCGACTCGCAGACCGGTCGTGTCCGTCGCTGCCACCGCGCCGACCCGGACGTAGTACCTCGTGTTCAGGAGCAGACGGGAAGCCGAGAGAGTATGCGTCAGCCCGCTGGTGTTTTCGATCGAGGCGACTGACAGGGAATCCGGCCGCGCCCCGATTTCCAGCAGGCCGGTCGCCAGTTTATCGGTGTTCCATCTCATCGTCACCGTCCCGGTCGTATCCTGCCCGACTGTCACCGTCTTCGTCAGGCCGCTGATGACGGGCGGGACGGTGTCCGGGCTGGCGGAGGTCGTCACCGTCAGCGTGGTGCTCGGCGTCGGGCCATTGCCGTTGAGGTCGGTGGACAGGACACGGACGTAGTACTGCTGGTTGGGTTCGAGCGGGGTGATCGTGATCGAGTGCGCGGTGACCGGTTCAGGGTCGTCCACCGTTTCGGTCAGGCTGTCCGGGACCGTGCCGTATTCGACCACGCTGTCCGACAGTTCGTCCGTCTGCCAGACGATGACGGCTAAGTTATTCGACGGGCTGGCGGTGAGCGACCCTGAGATGATGACGGGCGGGTCGGCATCCGTCACGCTGGTTGTCGTCGTATAGAGCGAGCCGCTCGGCGTGGGGCCGTTCCCGATCGGGTCAGTGGAGTTCACCTGATACTGGTAGGTCGTCGCCGCGTTCAGGCCGGTCAGGGTCATCTGGTGGAAGGTCACCAGGTCAGACACACTGACCTCCTGGTCGAGGGTCGATCCGGCCCCGAACTGGACGACGCTGTCGCTAATTTCGTCCGTTTCCCAGGAGACTGTCATCGTCGAGGCGGTCTGGGCCACGATCGTCGGGCCCGCTAAGATGATGGGCGTCTGGGTATCGGGCGTCGGATTCGTCGTGAACCGCCCACCGCTACCGGGGACCTGAACCGTCGTGCTCGGAGTCAGCCGTTTGGTCGGGATAGTCGCGCCGGGCGGCCAGACGACGGTGTTCCCGCTCGGGTCGGTCGAGGTCACCCGGAACGTGTACCCGACCCCGCGCCGGAGGCCGAACACTTTGACGACGTGCTTCCGGACGAAGTTGCTGTTTCCTTGCGATTGGAACAGACTGTCCCCGTCCGCCTGGTAGTAGACGAAGCTATCGCTCGCTTCGTTCGTCATCCAGCCGAACACGGCGACCTCATCTCCCACATACAGCAGGCGCGGAGTCTGGACAAGGCGCGGCGGCTGGGTGTCCGGCGTGGTCCGTGTCCTGAACGTCCGGCGCGGCCCGGTCACCCGGTCGTTCGATTGATCGACGGAGATGACGATGTAGGCATAGTGCGTGCCGGGCGTGAGGTCGGTCAGTGTGACGACGTGCTGGCGGGCGAGGGAGAGGTCGGGGTTGACTGTCTCGACCGTGTCCGTCGTCCCGACGACCCAGTACTGCACCCGGCTGTCGCTCACCCGGTCGGTCGTCCAGGTGATGATCGCGCTCGTCTCGGTAATCCCGCGCTCCTCCGGGCGGACGATGATGCGGAGGGGCGCGACCTGCGAGACGGCGGGGGTTTTAAACGTCAGCGTGTCCCGGTACGCCGTCGTCCGGCCTGCGGCGTTCGTGGAACTGGCGAGGTAGTAGTAGGTCGTGTCCGCCGTCAGGCTGGTGAGCAGGATGGCGTGCTCCCGGACGAGCGTCGGATCGCTCACGACCGTCCCTAAGGCTTTGGTCAGGCCGAATTCGACGGTGCTCGTCGCCAGGACGTCCGTCTCCCACCCGATCAGCGCATCCTGCGACCGTCTCGACAGGAGGCGCGGCCGGCCGATGATCCGGGGGGCGGTCGTGTCCGGCGCCGCTTTGGTGCGGAAATTCCGCACGTTGGACGACACCTCATTCCCGCTCGCATCCGACGAGAAGACCTGGTAGAAATACTTCGTATTCCGCGTCAGGTTGCCGATCGCCACGCTGTGGAGGAGGACGAGTCCGGAATCGTCGGAGGCCGTCTGGAGGGCATTTTGCGCAAGGCCGATGGCGACCCGGCTGGTCGAAAGCTCATTCGTGATCCAGGTGACGACGACCGACGTATCCGCCGGGTCGGCGGTCGGGCCGTCCGTGATGGTCGGGGGCTTCGTGTCGACGACGAGGTTTCCCTTCGCGATGCCGGCGAGGTCGGAGAGGTGGGAGAGCGCGGCGACGAGGGACGGAAGGCCGTCGGGCACGCGGACGACCTGGGAGACCAGGCCCGCCTGGGTGAATTCTTTGTCCGTCGAGTACGCGAAGACGAGGGAATCGACCGCCGAGGAATCGACGCCGGACGCGTGCATGATGCGGGTGAATCGAGCTAATGGCAGCGTCAGGCCGATCGGAAACCCGTCCTCAAAATCGAACCGGTCGCGCGGATGATCGTTGATCGACACCGTCCCGGTGACGAAGAAGAACACTGGCTTCCCGCGGACGGCGGCGAAGGCCGTCTGCCCGTCCGGCTGGACGGTCGCCCCGTGGACGGTCAGGTCGAGGCCGATCGACTGGCTGATGCTCCGGAGCGGGATGTCGATGCGTGTCCCCTGGAGCGCGTCGTACAGCGGCTGAAGCCGGGGGTCGGAGGCGGTGAGCGCCGGGATGGTGAACGACTGGCCGGCTGGACGGGTCTCGGTGAACACGGTGACGCTCGTGTCTTGCGGAGCGCCCGCGAACCGGACGCGCAGCCGAAACGAGAACGCCACCTCGTCGGCTTTGACGTACGTAAACCCTTTCTTCAGTTGGGCGGACTGGCTGTCCGGGTTCGTCACAACGACATCCCGCTCGCCCGCCGTGCCGGGCGGAGTCAGAGCGGTGATCGTATCGGCGGAGACGACGGTGACGGTGGTGGCCGCCGCACCCCCGATCGTGACGGTCGCGCCCGCCTTGAAGTTCTGCCCGGTGATCATCACGGGCGTCCCGCCGGTCGTCGGCCCGCTGTTGGGAATAATGGCGGTGATGAGGGGCGCAGGGGGTGGCGGGGGAGCCACATAGGTGAACCCATTGTTGAGTGTATCAAACTGGCCATCCGGGTTTGTGACCTTCACAGCCTCCTTGCCCGCTGTTCCAGGGGGTGTAATGGCCTTGATGGAATCGGCAGAGATGAACTTAACACTATCTGCTGACACCCCTCCGATTTTCACAGTCGCTCCATCCTGGAAATTCTGCCCGGTGATCGTCACGGGCGTCCCGCCGGTCGTCGGGCCGCTGTCGGGGCTGATGGCGGTGATGCGCGGCTTGGGCGGGGGCGGCGCGGTCGGGGTTGCCACGCGTTGCGCCTGAGCATTCGTCACGGATGCGCTCCAGAGTGGCAGGAGCAACAGGACGACGGCTATGAAAGTTTTGAGAGGGGTTGTCGTTTTCATTCTTCTCCATCCTTTAGCGACGATCTTGAGTCGTCAGCAGTGCCACGCCGCAGACGCACCCTAACGCTAAGGCATACAGACAGGCCGTATACACGATCTCCCAGCCGCCCGGCAGCAGAGGAGCCACGCCCATCGCGCGAATGACGATCCAGCCGAGCGACACGACCACGAGGAGGAGGACAAGAGCGGTCACGACCTCGCCGCGACTCGTCCCAAGCCAGGACGTCCGGCCGGACGGGTTCGCGGTCGCGTACTCGCGGGCGAAACGGGCAGCGACTTCCTCCGGCGCGGCAGTCTTGAGGCGCTTCCGCGCCCAAAGGGCATAGTACACCATTCCCCCTATATATAACACTAAGGTGAAGGGCAGGACGTTGATGTTCGTCACCGAGTACATCACCGCCGCGAACAGCGCGAGGATGGCGACCACGACCGGCAACACCGGGTAGACGGGGACCCGATACGGCCTGGGCAGGCCCGGCTCTGATCGCCGGAGCGCGAACAGGCAGTAGATGCTGAGGATGTACCAGATGAGCGCGGTCAGCGTCGAAACCAGGATCGCCTGCTCGATCGCCTGCTTGTTGAAGTACCCCCAGGCGATGAACCCGACCGTGACGAGCGACCAGACGAACAACGAGACGGTCGGGGTGCGACGGGTGACATGAACGGTCCCGAAGATGAGCGGCAGGTAGCCCGCGCGGCCGAGGGCGTACGACTGCCGGCTGGTGGAATACAGCATCCCGTTGAAGCTGACGAGCAGTCCCGCCAAGGCGACCGCCGAGAACGCGGTCACCAGCCACTCCAACCCGGTGCCGCCCCACACGTCCTGCATGACGAGGGACAGCGGGAACGCGACCGCGCCCGTCTGCTGGTAGTCACGGCCCGCGCCCACCGCGAAGAACCAGGTCGCCACGACTAACCCGACGAGCGTGATCTGTCCCCAGACCAACCCGGCCGGCAGGTTGCGCTCCGGCTCGTGGACTTCCTCGGCGGAGAGGGCGACCGCCTCGATGACGACCAGCCACCAGAGGGCGTACGGGACCGCGCCGAGCACCCCCTTCCAGCCGTTCGGCAGCAGCGGGTCGGTCACGATCCGGTCGAGCCGGACCGCGGGCGCGACCGCGACCCAGAACAAGACGAGCGCGCCGATGGCGGCGTACGTCAGCCACAGAGCGAGGGTCGCCTGCTCCCGCACCCCGACGCACTGGAGGGCGAAGAAGATCACAGTGACGATGACCGCGAAGAAGGTCACGTGCAGCGGATCTTGTTGCTGGGAATTGACCAGAAACGCCAGAAAACTCCCCGCCGCCAGTCCGGTGCCGATCGTCGCGAACAGCGACTCTAAGAACATCGACCATCCCATCAAAAACCCGAACCACGGGCCGACGGCGCGGCGGCCGTACGCGAGCGGTCCCCCGGAGAACGGTAGGGCGACGGACAGTTCGGCGAGCGCCAGCACCCAGACCAGGTAGAGCACACACACGAACAGGCTGGCGATCAGCATGCCGAGCGGGCCGCCGACCGGCAGGCCGTAGTTCCACCCGAAATACTCGCCCGCGATCACCACCCCGACGGCCAGGCTCCAGACGTGGATCGCCCGCAGAGGACGTTTCAATTCCCGTTCCTTGATGTACTCCTGCTCCTCTTTGGTCAGCTCCATCGTCGCTCCCGTGCCGATTGCAAGGGCGAAGCATTCGCTGGCAGCCCCAGGGGATGTTTGCCTCAACAGGCGAATGCTTCGCCCCTACCGATCCGTCCGGCCCATCCGGTCCGTCCGTTCCGTTGTCGTCTCCTCGAACACCCGGACGAACCGCGCCGTCTCCGCCGGACCCATCGTGACCTTCCGCCGGGCCATCACCCGCTGCGCCACTTCCAGCGCTTTGTCGCACCGGTACTCCGTCATGCCGTCCGGGCCGCACCAGCAGAACGACGGGATGAACTTCGGGGGAAACCCGGACGCGACGACGTTGCTCGAAAACCCCACCACCGTCCCGGTGTTGAAGACAGTGTTGATGGCGGACTTGACGTAATCGCCCATGAACAGACCGACGAACGTCAATCCGGTGTCGATGAGCCTGTCGTGAAGCTGGACGGCCACCGGCCCGTACGTGTTCTTCAGATCGCTGTTCGTCGTCCCCGCGCCCAAGTTGATCCATTGCCCCAGGTAGGCGTGCCCTAAGAAACCGTCGTGTTGTTTATTCGAATACCCGTGGATGATCGACGCGTCGATCTCCCCCGCCACCTTGCACACCGGCCCGATCGTCGTCCCCTCGTAGATGCGGGCGCCCGCCTTGACGAGCGTGCCATCGCCCACACAGGCCGGGCCCTGGATGTAGACGTGGGGGAGAACCCGCGCCCCGCGGCCGATGACGATCGGCCCGTCGGTCGCAGCCAGGACGACGCCGGGCAGGATGATGGTGTCCACTCCGATGATGATCTCCGCTTCGTTCAACATCTGCAC
>JACQVL010000024.1 GCA_016209865.1 Candidatus Latescibacterota bacterium
GAGATGGATTCCCGCTTGCGCGGGAATGACATCAGACACAACCTGAGCTATGACTCTTCCTTCCCGAACCCCGAACCCCGAATCCCGAACTCCGAGTTTTTTATTCCATCCCATGATCGTCATCCCGACGTACAACGAGCGGGAGAACATCCAGCAGCTCGTCCCGGCGCTCCTGAACCTCGATGCCTCCATCCAGGTGCTGGTCGTCGACGACGATTCCCCCGACGGGACGGGCGCGGTGGTCGACCGGATGGCGGCGGACAGCCCCCGGGTGCACGTCCTCCACCGGCCGGGCAAGTTGGGGTTGGGGTCGGCGTACATCGAAGGGTTCAAGTACGCCCTCCGCCAGGATGTCGATTGCGTCTTCCAGATGGATGCTGATTTCTCGCACGACCCGCAGTTCATCACAGCGTTCCTGGAGAGGCTGCAGGAGTCCGACGTCGTCATCGGGTCGCGGTACGTCAGCGGCGTCAACGTCGTCAACTGGCCGATGTCCCGGCTCCTGCTCAGCTATTTCGCCAACCTGTACACCCGGATCATCACCGGCGTGCCCGTCCTGGACGCGACGGGCGGGTTCAAGTGTTTCCGCCGGACCGCCCTTGAGCAGATCGACCTGGATCGCGTCCGGTCTGACGGGTATTCGTTTCAGATCGAGATGAATTTCCGGTGCTGGCGGAAGGGGCTTCGCCTGTGCGAGATCCCGATCATCTTCGTCGATCGGCACTCCGGGACGTCGAAGATGTCGAAGAAAATCATCTATGAAGCGATCTGGATCGTCTGGTGGCTGCGGCTCCAACGGCTCCTGGGAAAGATGTAATTTGGGTTTTAACCGACCACCGATCACCGACCACTGTCTTATGGAACCCATCGACCTCACTGTCGTCATCCCCACCCTGAATGAAGCGACCAACCTGGCCGTGCTGTTGCCGAAACTGAAGCAGATTCTGGACGGGATGGCGCTCTCAGGCGGGTACGAAATCCTCATCATCGACGGCCCGTCGACCGACGGCACCGAGCAGGCGGCCCGGCAGCATGAGGTACGGTACCACCGCCAGCAGGGCATCGGGTACGGGGGGGCGCTCCGGGAGGCGTTCGCGCTCAGCCAGGGGGAGTACGTCGTTACGATCGACGCTGACCTGTCCCATAACCCGTATGTCATCAAGCAACTCTACAAGCAGCGCCAGCACGCGGAGGTCGTCATCGCCTCCCGGTACGTCCGGGCCGGGTTTGCGCGGACGGAGTTCTTCCGGAAAGTCTTCAGCCGGCTGCTCAACAGAGTCTTCTGCTACATCCTCGACATCCCGTTGCACGACATCTCCAGCGGGTTCCGGCTCTACCGGCGTGATGCCCTCCGGGAGGTCGAACTGACGGGCACCGGGTACGAACTATTAGAAGAAATCATCGTGGAAGCGTACATGCGGGGCATCCGCGTGATGGAAATCCCGTTCCATTACGCCCCCCGTAAGCGGGGGAAGTCACACGTCAAGCTCATCAAATTCGCCTGGGCGTACCTCACGATGCTCTCCCGGCTGTGGGTACGTCGCAACTCCATCCGCTCCGCCGATTATGACGAACGGGCGTTCCACAGCAAGATTCTCATCCAGCGGTACTGGCAGCGCAAGCGGTACGCCCACATCCTCGACCTGATCGACAACCGGGAGGCGCTGGTCGATATTGGCTGCGGGTCGAGCAAGATTCTGGGGGCGATTCCGCAGGCGGTGGCGATGGACATCTCTTTCAACAAACTCCGCCATCTCCGCATCCTGCCCAACAGCTTAGTCAACGGCACGATCTTCGCCCTCCCGTTCAAGGATGCGCGTTTCGATGAGATCATCTGCTCTCAGGTCATCGAGCACATTCCGCCCGATGACACCCTGTTCGCCGAGCTGCGCCGGATTCTCCGCGATGATGGGACGCTGGTCATCGGCACGCCCGATTACGCCACCTGGCGCTGGCGGTGGATCGAGTGGGTGTACAAACGGGCGATCCCCGGCGGGTACGCGGACGAGCACATCACGCATTATACGTTCGACAGTCTGGTGAAGAAGCTGAATGAGTATGGGTTCACCTATCTCGCCCACCGCTACGTCGCGGGCGCGGAGTTGATCATCAAGGCGAGGAAAAATACCCCTCATCCCCGGCCCCTCTCCCACGATGGAGAGAGGGGAGACAGCCGTTCTCGTTCGTGACTCCCCCTTTCTCGCCCCTGGTGGGAGAGAAATGGGGCCGGGGGAATAGAGAGGGCCAAGACGAGCATGCCCAAACAGGTTAAACCCATCCGCAGACCCGCCGTCAGTTCTGCGAGACCGCGTCCCGACTCTCTCGCCCGTCGGCTCGCCCTGCCCGCCTGGCAACTGGACGGCCTCGCCCTCATCGGGCTGCTCGCCCTCGTCCTCGCGTTCTTCTGGCCGGTTATCACCGGACGGGCGTTCTTCTGGGACGACTTCCCCGAGCACTACTACCCGTTCCGCACCTACACCGCCGTCGAACTGCGCGCCGGACGATTCCCCCTCTGGAACCCATACCTGTTCGGCGGCATCCCATTCTTCGCCATGATCGACACCGCCGTGCTCTACCCGCTCAACTGGCTGTTCATCCCACTGGTCAACGACGGGACGCTCAGTTATCTCGCCCTCGAGTGGCATGCGATCGCTCACGTGTTCCTGTCAGGCGCGGGCATGTACGCGTTCTGCCGGAGCGTGGATGTTGGCCGGATGGGCGCGTTCGCGGGCGGGACGACGTTCATGCTCTCCGGCGTGGTCGTCCACCAGCTCTTCCATGTCGTGCTCCTGAACCCCTTAGCCTGGCTGCCGTTCCTCTTCCTCCTGTTCGTCCGGGCGCTCGACCGGTTGAGCCTCCGGCTGGCCGTGGCGACCGGCGCGGTCTTCGGCCTGATGATCTTAGCCGGCCATCCCCAGGTGTTCGTGTACACCGCGTACGCGATGGGGCTGTACGCGCTCGTCTGTCTCATCGGCCGTCTCCGGTCATCCGGCCTCGGTCGGGACGCCCTGCGGGTCGTCCTCGTCTCCGTCGTCGCGGTCGGCGTCGGTCTGGGGCTTGCGGCGATCGCCCTCCTGCCGATGTACGAGCTGATCCAGTTCTCCCTGCGCCCCGGAGTCTCGTTCGAGGCCGCCGTTTCCTACTCCCTCGGCCTCCGCCAGTTGATCACCCTCATTATGCCGGAGTTCTTCGGTCAGACCGACCCGACGACATGGAACTATTGGGGTCCCAGTCTGAAAGAGTACGGACACTTCTGGGAGACGTACACCTACATCGGTATCTTACCTCTCCTGTTGGCCGGCGTTGCGATCGTGTTGAGACGAGACCGCCTGACCCGGTTCTTCGGGGGGCTGGCCGTGCTCGCCCTGCTCTTAGCGCTCGGCGGCTCGACGCCCGTCTACCGCCTGGTCTACGCCGTCGTACCGGGGATCGACAAGTTCCGAGCGCCCGGCCGGTTCGGGATGATCGTCGGGTTCGCCGTCGCCGCCCTCGTCGGCCTCGGCTTGGACGCCCTCCGGACGGCGCGCGGCCGTGAGACGGACCGATCCCGCCTGCGCCGGTACGTGTTCGTCACGGCCGGTCTCACCCTCGCCGGCGTCCTGGTATCCATCGTCGCCGGAGACGTAATCGCCGCCTGGCTCGCCGGGAGCGCCGAATTCAGCCCGAACGCCCAGGAGGCGATGGCCGGCCAGGGCGGGCGTTTCCTGCTCTTCGCCGTCCTCTCGTTCGGACTGCTGATCGCCTTCCTGCGGGGGCGGCGATGGAACGGGCTGCTCATGGCCGCGGCAGCCGGTCTGATCGCGGTCGACCTGTTCACCGCCGGGTACGGGTTTAACCTCGGACGGTCAGGCCCGGAGGAATTCTACCCGCACGACGACCTCATCCAGTTTATCCAACAGCGACAGCGGTCGGAAGGCGGCCGGGCCGCGCTCCGGGCCGGGCCGTACATGCTGGCCAGACGGAACGCCAACCTGTTGTTCCGCATCCACACCCTTGAGGGTTACGCCTCGCCCCTCCGGTTAGACCGGACTCTCCCGCCCATCGCTGAAGGGCACGCGCTCGACCTGATGAACGTCAAATACAAGATTCAGGTCGACCAGCAAGCTCAGACCGCCCGGCTCGTCCCCAGTCCGACCGCCTTGCCCCGCGCGTTCGTCGTCCGGAAGTACGTCGTTGCGCGTGACATCGACGCCGTCGCCCGCGCGATGAAGGACTCGACGTTCAACTACCGGAACACCGTCACCCTCGACGCTCTCCCGTCCCTCGCCATCCCTGAAGACTCCCCGGCCACGCCCGAACAGCCCGCTATCACCCGGTATGAGCCCAACCGGATGACGGTGTCGGTCACGATGACAAAGCCGGGGATTCTCGTCGTGGGTGAAGTGTACTACCCGGCCTGGCGCGCGTACATCGACGGCCGGCCGGGCCGCCTCTACCAGGCAGACGGGACGCTCCGCGCCGTCGTCCTGCCCGCCGGCCGGCATACCGTCGAGTTCCGGTACGAATCGACGCCGTTCCGGGTCGGGGGCGCGATCTCGGCGGTGTCCCTGCTCATCGTCATGACCACCGCGCTTGTCTCATGGAAGCAGCAACGCGGTTGAACACAAGAAAGGAGGGCTGTATGTCTACCTCGTTTGAACGGTTTGCTGGCGTGTGTGCGATCCTCACCGGGCTCGCCGGGTTCTGCTATTCGATCGCGTTTATCGTCGTCGCGCGCACCGACCCGGAACTGGGCAGACTCTTGAGCGGCCTCTTCCTGCTGGTCGGCGGACTGCTCTCCTCCCCGGTGCTCGTCGCCCTCTACCACAGGTTGCGGGAGACGGACGACGCGTTCGCCCTCTGGGCAATGTTGTTGGGCATTTTGGGTGCGGCCGGGTCGATGATGCACGGCGGTTACGACCTGGCGAATGCGATCAACCCGCCCGCCGGTCTGCTCACGACGATGCTCGCCGACCTGCCCAGTCAGGCCAACCCGCGCGGCCTGTTCACGTTCGGCCTCGTCGGCGTCGCCCGGTTCGTCATCGCGTCGCTCATCCGGCGCAGTGAGCGTTTTCCGCATAGTCTGGGGGTGCTCGGCTATGTGTCCACTGTGCTGCTGCTCGTCCTCTACCTCGGCCGGTTGATCATCCTCGACCCGGCCAACCCGGTGATCGTCGTGGCAGCGCTTCTGGAAGGGTTCCTCATCAACCCGCTCTGGTATCTGTGGATAGGGCTGGTGCTCAAGAGGTGAACAACCATGTCCCCTCCCTTCTGGGCCAACCGGATTCTGTCGTACTGGACGCCGTACGACACCGACCATCTGGTAGAGTACATCGAGCAGCTCCATCCACAAGTCCTGCAGATCGGCCATTTCGGTCCACTATTCTTCAGCATGTGCGCGACCGATCAGTGGAATTATTTCGGCGTGCCGGTGAGGGGGATGGAGGAGGGGATTGAATGGTGGAAAGGGTTTGTCGCAGATGTCCAGCAACTCGGCATCAAGGTCGTCGGAGTGTTCAGCCTCTGTTTCCATTTCGGCGATCATGAGACGAATGAGGGGTGGTTCCGGTTCTGGAATGATCTCTGGGATGAAGAGAGGCTCGGCCCGCGTCCCTGTGACGATCCGCTCAGGTTGTTGCAGATCAACGAGGATGGGACATACAAGTATACCGCCAGAGGGCCGGAGATCAAGAATCAGTACTGCGGCTGCTTGAACAACCCGTACTGGATCGAGACGCTCAAGCGGATGGTCCGCCATGCCATCCAGGAGATCGGACTGGATGGGTTCAACACGGTCTATAATTACGTGATGGGCTGCTGCTGCCCGTATTGTCAGGATGGCTTGCGGACACACCTGACGGAGCGGTACAGCGCCGCAGACCTCAAGAAATTCGGGATTGATGAAATCAGCACTCACACGTTCCGCAGGATTCCGTTCCATTATGATGCCAGAACGGATGGCCCGTTCGAACTGGAGTGCGTCAAATTTACCCATCGCTCCTTGAAACGCACGTACGACTATCTCTTCACTGAGTATGGCCGGAGTCTCAAGCCTGATCTGATTGCAGCGACCTGGTATCATCTCAGCGGGGATGACACGTTCGGCCAACTCAGCAACGACGAACGGTCATCGCTGCCGTCGGACCTGTGGGGGAACGATGAGAACTATTTCTGGTACTGTATCTCCCGGCAAGATACGACACAGTTGCAGGATGGGTATACGGGGGATGCTACGCTCGAGGCTAAGTATTTCAGGGCCACCGGTCGTGGAAAGCCATTCATTCCGAACAAATACGACGATAAACGGTATCCTCTCTCGGTCGCGGAGAGTGTCGCTTCCGGCGGCGCGGCCATCGACTGGCACTGGGATACGAACAGGGCGCATCCGCCCGAGGTGATGAAGAAATATATCGAGACGCTGGGCGGGTCTTTCCGATTTGTCGAACGACACGATTCCGTGTACCATCCGGTCGAGTCGTACGCCGATACCGCGCTGGTGTTCTCCCGGACGTCCGTCCAGGTCGGCTACCCGCTCTTCGCCCGCACGATGCGGCGACTCAGCCGCAGGCTGATCGACGGACACATCCTGTTCGATATCGTGATCGATGACCAGTTGGACGTGTTGAGTGATCAGAAGTATCACACGATGATCTTTCCGGATGTCCGTTACATCCCCGATGAACGGCTCAACCAGGTTCGCGCGTACCTGAGCGCAGGCGGGCACGCGATCCTGACGGAGTCGAGCTTTCTGTACGATGATCGGGGCGACGAGCGAGGGAGAGATGAACTGGCTGATCTGCTGCTGCCTGATCACGACAGTGAGCGGTTCAGTGTCCATCAATACGGATCAGGGACGGTGGTCTACATTCCTGACGTCCCACGGGACGAGCGCGTGGTGACCGACCAGGCCCGTCTGGTTGGACCGCCGATCGGCGACGATCCCTTCGGTCAGGAATTTGTGCGGCATGTCCGGTCCGCCAGTACCCTCCTGACCACCGATGCGCCGTGGACGGCCGTGTTTCATGCGTACAGACAGCAGACTCCTGATCGACTCATCCTCCACGCCGTGAACTACGACCGGGATGAAACAGCGCAAGAATACACCCCGATTCCCACAGGGGAGATTGTCGTTCAACTCCGCCTCCCGCAGGCTTCAACCGTCAACAGCATCGTCTATTCCTCACCCGATCATGAACACGATTCCTCGATCGCGTTTACGCAAGATGACAACCGCGTCTCGTTCCTTTTGCCATCCGTCCGTGTCTATGGTCTATCTGTGATTAATTTGGGACAAACGATCATCTGATCAC
Organism: Candidatus Latescibacterota bacterium; assembly: GCA_016209865.1. Lineage (GTDB taxonomy): Bacteria > JAAXHH01 > JAAXHH01 > JAAXHH01 > JACQVL01 > JACQVL01. The sequence continues at coordinate 7,290 of JACQVL010000024.1, forward strand.
TGACTACTGACCACTGACCACTCTCTTTAAGGAACACCACCATGCCACGCGAGTTGATCGCCCTCGATTGGAGTCACTTCGTCCTCAGGGAGTATGAAGACCCACCCTTAGGACCGACGCAGATGCGAATCCGGAGTGAATTCTCCTCCCCCAAACACGGCACGGAGTTGAGGGGGTACCGGATCAAGCCCCGTCCAGGACGATGGGACCGAGAGCTGGGCCTCTTCCTCTCGGACGAGGAATCACGGCCCCGGTTTCCAGGCTCACTGGGGAATACGACCGTCGGCGTCATCACGGAGATCGGGAACGAGGTCAGCGCCTTCCAGGTCGGCGACCGCGTGTTCGGCTATTTCCCCATCCGAGAGACCCACATCGCCGATGAACGCATCCCCTACCCGCAGTTCGGAGGCGTCCGGCGGCTTCCGGACGGGATGACGGCTGAGGAGGCAGCCTGCGTCGACCCGACCGTCTACGCCCTGACCGCCGTGCGGGACGCGAACATCAGAGTCGGAGACCGGGTCGCGGTATTCGGCATGGGCGCGATCGGTCTCATTGCCCTGCACCTGTCAAAACGGGCCGGAGCGTTCTTCGCGGCGGCCGTCGATCCCGTTGGCATCAGACGGGACGTGGCCGGGCAACACGGGGCTGATCTGGTCATCGACCCGACGAAGGCCGATGCCGGCCTGGAGATCAAGCTCGCCACGGACCGAAAAGGGGTCGATGTGGCTATCGAGGCGAGCGCGTCGTATGCCGGGTTTCATGATGCTATCCGGTGCCTCCACTTCGGCGGCCTGCTCGTCTCGTTAGCCTACTACGAGGGCGAGGCCCGTGGCCTCTACCTGTCGGACGAATGGCACCGGAACCGGATCACCGTCCGTTCTGCGAGGGCGGATAGCGACCCGAATCGCGATCACCCGATGTGGGACCGGAGGCGGTTATGGGATTCGGCATTCCGGCTGCTGGCCGAGAAGAGCATTCATGTCGAAGGAATCCTCCAACCCATCGTCTCGTTCGAGGAATCCGCAGAAGCGTATCGCAAGATCAGCGAATCGTCCGAAGGCAGTGTCAAGCTCGGCGTGGTGTACGAGTAGAAAGGGGAGTCTGATGCACGACGACGAAATCCGCCAACTCAAAGACTTATCCCTGCACACCAGGCTCACCGGGGACAGCGCGCCTCTGGCCTGCATCGTCATCCCGTCGGGTGAGCCGTACCCGCGCCTCGCGCAGGCTATCCAGCGCACGGTGCGCGCCGCCTCAGGCGTTCAACTGCCCATCCGGTTCGATACAGACATGCTCCCGGAGGAGGTTCGTCAGACGAACGTCATCGTCCTGGGGAACCTGGCCGATAACCGGCTGATCGAGACGCTGTATTACCAGTGGTATACCTTAGTCGACCGAAGCTATCCAGGCCCGGGCGGCTACGTCCTCCACACCATCCACGACCCGTGGGGGACCGGCCGTAACGTCATCATCGTCGGGGCGAGCGATGTCGAAGGAATAGAGAACGCGGCGGCTGAGTTCCAGCAGCGACTCCCCTCGACCAAAGACATCACCCTGGATCGGCTGCACCACGTCACATTCGGGTCGAGCCTTCAGCCGGTGCAAGACTATCTTCTGCACTTGATCGATCAACCTCTGCAAGGCGATTGGGGGTTTGGCCTGCGGGGTGAACTGATCGGGTTGTATGGACTGTATTATCTCATCAGCGGGATCGACGCCTTCGCTGAACGGTTCCGTGAAGGACTGCTCACGATGGTCGAGCTCGCCCCGGAACAGACCCCGGAAGTCCAGGTCCACTTGCGATTCTTCTCCAAGATGATCCTGTGGGACCTGTTGGAGGAAACTCCCGTCTTTACCCATCAGGATCGACTCACCATCACCAATTATTTGCTCCGTGTGTTGCGGTCGGAGGAAGGTTTCGCCAACAGCCGGTTTCAGGAGATGCTGGGGACGGATGCACCCCGACAGAACCATCAGACGATCCTGGCCACGGGACTCCTCTTCGGGGGGCAGTATTTCGATAAATATTACCATCTCCCTGAGGCCAAAGAGTGGCTTCAGGCCACAGACCGGCTGTTCGCCGTCTTTGCCCGGTACTTCAAACCGGCCTGTGACTGCAGCGACCACGGCTGGCGCATGACCATCCCCACCGCCATGCTGTACGGGATGGTCCGGGGAGACATGGCCAGCTTTGCCAACAGGGTGATCCGACGCGCCGCAGAATGCGCCATCATCTGCTGTAACAACCTCGGACGCATGCCCGCCCTCGGCGACTGCGATCACGCGTTCTACCCGACCAGCCTGTTCGCTCAGGCCGCCCACTACTACCGGGATGGCCGGTACACCTACATGCTGCGCAAACGCCAGACAGCCGCCGATGAACCCTACCGCTCATTCCGCCTGCCGGGTGGGGATTTCGATGAATTTGAACGGGCGTTCGACAGCGGCGTGGAACCGCGTGAGCCGAACGAGATGGCCGGGATTGCAGTCGCCCCTTTAGACGCTCACTACTACGAGATGCCGGAACGCTACCAGACCTACGCCAGACGGTTGTACGGCATCCCGATGCCCACGGCGAACATCCCGCTCAGCAGGACGTTCGACAAAATCTCACTGCGGACCGGGTTCTCAGTCAACGACCAGTACATGCTGATCGACGGAACCGGGGGCGGGAATCACTCGTACGAGGATGCCAACGCGATCGTGGAGTTTTCTCAATACGGCAAGGCGTTCCTGGTGACGGAGGATAGCCTCCACTGGCCGAGTTTCCGGGATCACAACGTGGTGACGGTCACGAAAGACGGCCTCGGGGCGACCTCTCCGTCCTTCGCCGGCCTGGAGCACGCCGTCGACTTCCCGACGGTCGGCTTCCTCCGCACGTCGCTCCGGGACTACAACCACGTGGACTGGTTCAGGAACATCATCTGGGTGAAAGGCCGCTATTTCGTTATCCTCGATGAGCTGGTCACGTTACAACCGGGCGACTATGCCTTCCAGTGCCACTGGAAGATGATCGGCCAGCCATCGCTCACAGACGGCATGTTCATGGTCACTCAGCAGGACGACCAGGCGTTCGTCAAGAACGCCGACTCCATCCGGTCGTGGCTGGACGAGGTGGATATCAGCCTGTCCACGGATCATGATGAGAAGAGAATCCGACTGAGGAAAGCACAATACGGGTTGGAGCGATTGGTGGCTTATGCCTTACACCAGCGCGCCGTGAGGCACATGACCCCTGGGGATCGCCTGGTGTTCCATAACCTCCTCTACGCCTCCTCCGCCAGCGCACCGTCCGCCTACGAGATCAGACGGCTCGGCGCCGGACTGGTCGAGGTGACAGGGGAGGACTCCACCGCGTACGCAGGTGTGGGCGTCCAGGATGGAGCCGTGCAGACAGACGCGCAGCTCTTGTACGTGACAGCACACGACTTCGCGCTCGTCGAAGCGACCTTCCTCCGTGACGACCACACCTGGTTTGCCAGCGACCATCCGGTTTCCGTGGAGTACTCTCTGACAGAGGGAAGAGGCATCGTTGACGCTAAGAACGCGACGAACCTTACCCTGCCTGCGGGTGAGCCGGGAGTCGTAAAAGTAGATGGACAAGCAGTCCAGATAGAACACCGGGAGACGAAGCACAACATCTCTCTGCTCACTGTTCCCGTGCCCGCCGGCCGGCATCTCATCGAAACAGTGCCTCTCGGAGACCGGACTCTCCCTTCATGCGTTCCCCTTTCACCGACTGTACCGACCACCGATCACCGACCACCGATCACCAGTCACCCAATTCCCCGTTGGACCTTCACCGGCTCATCTCTCATCCTCGCCTGTCATATCCACGATGTCGACGCCGACGGCGAGCAAGAGCTCGCACTCGGTCTCCACGACGGAGCTATCCACCTCCTGAACGCGAACGGCTCGCCCCGGTGGAGCTACCAGACCGGCGGCCCGGTCAACAGCATCTGTACGACTGATCTGGATGGAGATGGACTCTCAGAAATCGTGGCCGGGTCGGATGATGGCCAGGTCTACGCGCTCGACCGGGACGGGAGACTCGTCTGGCGGTATGCCCCTGAGTTCGGCTACCAGCACTGGCCGTGGTGGACGCAGGGTTCGTCAAAGATCAAGCGAGTCCATGCGGACGACCTGGACGGCGACGGGCATCCGGAGATCATCGCCGGCGTGGCCAATATGCGCCTCCATGTGCTCGATGCCCAGGGGCGCGAGCGCTGGAACGCCCGCACCGATCACGGCCTGTTCGTCACCCTGACGACCGCCGACCTGAACGGGGACGGCCTCCGGGAGATCGTCGGCGGAATGGCCATCAAAGCCGCCAACAGCACCTGCTTTGTGTTCGATTGGACAGGCCGGGTGCAAAAAACTTTCACGAACCACGGCTGGACCTCCCAGTTGACCGCGCTGGTCGTCGACGATCTCGACGGGGACGGTAGACTGGAGGTCGCATGCGGCATCAACCGCGGGGAGAACCTCCGGGTGTTCGACGCGGACTCCGGCGCGCTCAGATGGTCGCAGACGATAGGAGATCCGATCACGGAGCTGATCGTCTATCCTTCACGCGCCGGGAAATGGCTTGTCGCAGGCTCGTCCAATTGCTACGCCTGTGCGTTTGACGGTCACGGTGAGAAGGCCTGGATCTGCGACCTCGACAGCCCGGTGACCCGGTTCGCCATCAGCCATCCCGTCGGAAATCGCGAGGTCGCCCTGCTTGCCGGCTGTGACGATGGCAGCCTCTGGATGATCGACAGTCATGGTCAGCAAAGACGCTGTCTGCCGCCGCTGGACGGACGGATTACCGTCCTCTGGTCGGGGACGTTGCGGGTGTCCGACGAACCGGCGCTCGTCATCGGGGCCGCGCGTGCCGGGCTGGGGGTGTGGTCGTTGCACGACATGTGGTGAGATTCCTTCAGGAAGGTTCTATGCAGTCCTCTGGGTTGTATGACACCGTCCTCGACTTCCTCGGTAATGGAGAGCCGAAACAGATTCGCTCCTGGACAGCCGCCGATGTCGCAGACCGGCAGGCCGCCCTTCGAGGACGAGTGCGCCGCGTGCTGGGCCTCAACCCCTGGCCGGAGCGCACTCCCCTTGCCGAGCAGCGAGTCGGCGTGGTTGAGCGGGACGAGTACACGATCCAGAAATACCTCATCCAGAGTCAGCCTGGCTTTTATGTCCCCGTCAACCTGTACGTTCCACGTGGGCTGAGCGGGCCTGCTCCGGCGATTCTCAACCCGCACGGACATTTCCCGGGCGGAAAAGCCGGCGGCCACTACCCTCCGTTCCATCCCATCGGCACCGTCCAGCCGCGCCTGATCGGCCTGGCTCGTCTGGGGTTCGTCGTGCTGGCCCTCGACGGAATCGGCTGGGGGGAACGAGCAAGAATCCGCCAGGACTGCGGACACTGGACTCTATCCCCCCTCCTCACCGGCGGCTGCGTGATGGGCATGCAGGTCTGGGACAACATCCGGGCGCTGGACTTTCTCCTCTCACGTCCGGAGGTTGACCCGTTCAGGATCGGGATCACGGGCACGTCCGGTGGGGGCACACAGACCCTGCTGACCGCAGCCGTCGATGAGCGGTTGAACGCCATCGTGCCGGCCTGTTTCGGGACGAACTACCGGCACTGGTTCGAGCAGGAATTGGGCATCTCCGGGGGTATCTGTCTGTGCCTCTGGATTCCCGGCCTCACTGGTTTTGCGGAGTTTGCGGACCTCTGCGCTCTGCTCGCCCCCAGATCGACGATGTTCCTGTGCACCACCCAGGATGGCTGTCTCACTGAGGGCATCGAACGGATATTCCCCGATGTCAGGCGGGTCTTCGACCTGATGGGCGCCGGCGATCGCCTCCGGATGACCGTGGTGCCAGGGCCTCACGGCTACTACAAGACCGTCCGCGAGCCGATGTACGC
>JACQVL010000023.1 GCA_016209865.1 Candidatus Latescibacterota bacterium
CCCGCTTGCACGGGAATGACGACACGTTTCGAGATTTCCGTTGACAGACCCATCCGGTGATGTTTCTATACACCGTATTGTTTCCCTTCCTGTTTCCGTCTTTACCGACCACTGACCACCGACCACCGATTTCCAAGGAGCCCTTCCCATGCCCAAAACCATCGCCATCATCGGAACCCTCGACTCGAAAGGGACGGAGTTCGCGTTCATCAAAGTGGAGATCGAGCGGCGGGGACATCGGACGCTCGTCATCGACACCGGGGTGGTCGGCGAGCCGGGGTTCCAGCCGGATGTCCCGCGCGAGGCCGTGGCTGAAGCGGGGGGGACGACGATCGCCGCGCTCCGGGAGCGGAACGACCGGGGGGAGGCGATGGCGGCGATGACGAAAGGCATCGCGGAGGTCGTGCAGCAACTCCACGCGGACGGGAAGATCGACGGCATCATCGGGATGGGCGGGTCGGCGGGGACGGCGATCGGGACGAGCGGGATGCGCGTCCTGCCCGTCGGCTTCCCGAAGGTGATCGTCTCCACCGTCGCCGCCGGGGACACCGCTCCGTACGTCGGGGTGAAGGACATCGTGATGATCCCCTCCGTCGTGGATGTCGCGGGCATCAACCGGATCAGTCGAAGAGTTTTCGCCAACGCCGTCGGGGCGATCGTCGGGATGGTGGAGACGGACGTGCCGCCTGTTCAGGAGAAGCCGCTGATCGCGGCGACGATGTTCGGGAACACGACGCAGGCGGTGACGCGGGCGCGGGAGATCATGGAAGCGCACGGGTACGAAGTGCTCGTCTTCCACTGCACCGGGACGGGCGGGCGGACGATGGAGGGGCTGATCGCGGACGGCCTGATCGAGGGGGTGCTCGACATCACGACGACCGAGTGGGCGGACGAACTCGTCGGCGGCGTGCTGTCGGCCGGCCCGACCCGGCTGGACGCGGCGGCGGAGCGGGGCGTCCCGCAGGTCATCGTCCCCGGCTGTCTGGACATGGTCAACTTCTGGGCGCCGTCCACGGTTCCCGAACGGTTCAAGGATCGTCTGCTCCATCAATGGAACCCGAACGTCACCCTCCTCCGGACGAACGTCGAGGAGAACGCCGAGCTCGGCCGGATCCTGGCGGAGAAGGCGAACACGGCGAAGGGGCCGGTGTCGTTTTTCCTGCCCCTCAAGGGCGTGTCGATCCTCGACAGTCCCGGCAACCCCTACTGGTGGCCGGAGGCCGACCGGGCGTTGTTCGACGGCATCAAGCGGCACGTCCGGCCGGACATCCCGGTCGTGGAGATCGACTGCACCATCAACGACCCGGCGTTCGCGGACGCGGCGACGGGGCGGTTGCTGGAGTATCTGGGGAAGAACCGCGAAGGATGTCGTCTGCTCGCCTAATGAAATTTGACGACCAAAATCGGTAAAGATCTGTAGGGGCGAATCTTGTATTCGCCCCGATGCGGGCGATCACAAGGATCGCCCCTACGAATGACCTGTTTTGATCATCAAATCTCATAAGACGATTACCTGGCGATCATCACAGCATACCTGCCGGACCCAACACAGTGGTCATCCGACTTGAAAAGGAGACTCTAAGGATGGAATGTATCCATTGCAAAGGTCGTATGGAGAAGGCCACAGCACCCTTTACTATCGATCGAAAAGGCTACCATGTCCATTGGGACGCTATTCCCGCGTGGGTCTGTACTCAATGCGGTGAAGCGTATTTTGAATCACGCGAGGTTAATTTGATTCAGAAGGCCTTGACAGTCTTGGACCGCGAGAGTGTGACATTAACAACTTCATGTGAGACCGCCACCGCATGACGATTACCGGAGTGAGACTCTCAATCGTTGATTTCAAAAATCCCTTGACAACCGATTATTCAATTATTATATTGAATATATGAATAACCGATCCCACCGCGCGTTCAAAGAACAACTGTACGACCAATTCGTCCGGATCGGCCGGGCGCTCGCCAACCCGCACCGCCTCGAACTCCTCGACCTGCTCGCCCAGAGCGAGCGCACCGTCGAGGACCTGGCGCACGAGGCGGGGATGTCCGTGGCGAACGCGTCCCAGCACCTGCAGACGCTCCGCGCCGCTCAATTAGTCGAGGTGCGCCGCGACGGGCTGTACGGGTACTACCGGCTGGCGGATGACTCCGTCTTCCGGCTGTGGCAGGCGATCCGTGACGTCGGGGAGACGCGTCTGGCCGAGGTCGAGCGGGTCGTGCGGACGTTCTTAGACGACCGGGACAGCCTGCAGGCAGTCAGCGCGGAGGAGCTCGTCGAGCTGCTCCACGACGACCGGGTGATCGTGCTGGATGTACGCCCGGCGGAGGAATACCGGGCGGGCCATATTCCAGGCGCTCGCTGTCTCCCCGTGGCCGAACTCGAAGCGCGTCTGCGGGAGCTTCCCAAGAATCGAGAGATCATCGCCTACTGCCGCGGGCCGTACTGCGTGTTCGCGGACGAAGCGGTCGCGTTGCTGCGGGCGCACGGCTACCGGGCGCGCCGGTTCGCGCAAGGCCTCCCCGACTGGCGGGTGGCCGGCCTGCCTGTGGAACGTCTCGAAGGAGATGAGCCATGACGGAGACCACGATCGACGTCGGCACCTTAAGGGCGTGGCTGGATCGAGGACGACCGGTGACCGTGCTCGACATTCGCCGGCCGGATGAACGGGCGGAGTGGTCGATCCCCGGTAGTCTGCACGTCGACGCGTACGAGGCGTTGAAGACGCACGATCCTGATGCGCTCAGACACGTGGACCTGCCGATGGATGTGCCGGTCGTGACGGTCTGTGGTGCGGGAAAGACGAGCGCGATCGCGGCGGAGCAGCTCCGCGGCCGGGGGGTTCAGGCCCTCTCGTTGACGGGCGGGATGAAGGCGTGGAGTCTGGCCTGGAACAGCGCCGAAGTGCCCATCCCCCGGAGCGAGGCCCGTGTCATCCAGGCGCGCCGGACCGGGAAGGGGTGTCTGTCATACCTCATCGGCGCGCACGGGACGGCGACTGTCATCGACGCGGCACTCGACCCTCAGGTCTACCTGGAGGTTGCGCAGGCCTGCGGCTGGACGATCACGCAGGTCATGGACACCCACGTCCACGCCGACCATCTGTCGCGTTCCCGGATGCTCGCGGCGTTGACCGGCGCCACGCTGTACCTGCCCGACCAGCGCCGCGTATCGTATCCCTTCACCGCCATCCGGGATCAGGATGTGCTCACCATCGGTGCATCTGGGCGAACACAACATGGGCGAACACAAGGTTCGCCCCTACTGACGGGACTTCATACGCCAGGCCATACGCTGGAGAGCACCTGCTACCTGCTGGACGATCGGGTTCTGTTTACCGGGGACACGCTCTTCCTCGCAGGCGTGGGGCGTCCCGACCTGGATGCGAGTTCTGAGGAGGCGCGAGCGCGGGCGCACGCGCTGTACCATTCCCTCCAGCGACTCCTCGACCTTCCGCCTGAGACACTCATACTCCCAGGCCATACGAGTACACCGATCGCGTTCGATCATGTCCCGCTCTCCGCGACCTTAGCCGCCGTACGGACTCAGATCAGCGCCTTGCAGATGCCCGAACACACATTCGTTGAAACGATCCTTTCGCGTATCCCGCCGACGCCGCCGAATTACCACCGGATCGTCGAACTTAACGAGACGGGGACGCTACCCGATGGAGACCCGGCCGACCTCGAAGCGGGCGCCAATCGCTGCGCGGTTGCCTGATCGCCTGAGCGCGTGAACGCTCAGTCTCTGGACGCTACGATGACTCAAGCCGCGCCTGCCATCCCCACGAGACCGGCTCCCTCGCTCGGCCTGCGTGCGAACCTCGGACAATTCAGTCTCCTCGTCCTCGTCAACGCGTTCGTCGGGGGCATGGTCGGGTTAGAGCGCACGGTCTTGCCGTTGATCGCTGAAGTGGATTTCGGGCTGGTCTCCAAGTCGGCCGTTCTCTCCTTCCTGATCAGCTTTGGCATCGTCAAGGCATTAGCCAACCTGTTCGCCGGACGCCTCTCCGACCGGCTCGGACGCCGGCGTATCCTCATCATCGGCTGGCTTGTCGGGCTACCCGTCCCGCTGGTGATTATCCTCGCGCCGGGCTGGGGCTGGGTCGTCTTTGCCAACGTGTTGTTAGGGATTAATCAGGGCCTCTGCTGGTCGACGACCGTCATCATGAAAATTGATCTGGTCGGGCCGAAACAACGCGGGCTGGCGATGGGGCTGAACGAGTGTGCCGGCTACTTAGCCGTCTCCCTGGCGGCGTTGATGACGGGCTACTTAGCGGCCACGTACGGGTTACGCCCCGTCCCCTTCTACCCCGGTATCGCGTTTGCCGTACTGGGCCTCCTGTATTCCGTCTTCTTCGTCCGCGAGACCCGCGCCCACGCCCGGCACGAGGCGCAGACCGCTCCCACACCGAGCCATCACGCGAGCGACCTGTCGTTCGCACACATCCTTCTTCTGACCAGTTGGAAGGATCGGACGTTGTTCGCTGCCAGTCAGGCGGGGCTGGTCAACAACCTGAACGACGGGGTCATGTGGGGATTATTACCCCTTTTGCTGACCGATAAAGGACTCCCGGTCGAGCAGATCGGCTTGATCGCGGCCGTCTATCCGGGGGTGTGGGGACTGAGTCAGCTCGCGACGGGCGCGTTGAGCGACCGATGGGGACGGAAATGGATGATCGCGGCGGGCCTCTGGGTGCAGGCGATCGGCATCGGATTGTTTGTCGCCGGCCAGAGTCAGACGACCTGGATGGGTGGGGCGGTGCTCTTAGGACTGGGTACGGCGCTGGTGTACCCGACCCTGCTGGCCAGCATCTCGGATGTCGCCCATCCGGAGTGGCGCGCCTCCGCGATCGGGGTGTACCGGCTGTGGCGTGATGGCGGATATGCCGTGGGAGCACTCACCGCCGGGTTGCTGGCCGATGCGTTTGGGATTCCGGCCGCCATCGCCGTGGTCGCGGGACTGACATGCCTGTCGGGCGTGATCGTCTCCGGGGTGATGGAAGAGACGCTACACAGAACAGTCGTGTAGGAGGAGAAAGACAAACACACACATTCTCCGTAGAGAACGGTAGAAAGGAGGCATGCACGATGGTTCAACCCGTGGTCGCACTCCGCAATCAGTATGACCTTATCCAACCCCATGCCGCGCGGTACACGAGCGGCAACATCGATGCAGGAGGGACACGATGACAACCTCACGCACATTCACGAAGGCCCTTCCGTTCCTGATGGTCGCGGTTGTGGTACTGCTGTCGGCCGCCAGTCCCGCCATCGCCCAGGAGAAGATGGCCGCCAAATCCCTGTACGACCGACTCGGCGGCACGTATGCGATCGCCAGCGTCGTGGATGATTTCATCGAGCGTCTGCTCGTCAACGACATCCTGAACGCGAACCCTGCCATCAAAGCCGCCAGAGATGCGGTTCCCAAAGCAGGCCTCAAGTACCGCGTCACCGCCCTCGTCTGTCAGGTCACCGGCGGGTCGGAGACGTACAGTGGACGTTCCATGAAAGAAGCCCATAAGCACCTGAACATCACGGAAAAAGAATGGCAGGCGATGGTGTCGGACTTCAAGAAGACGCTGGATAAGTTCAAGGTTCCGGCGAAGGAACAGGGAGAGTTGATCGCCATCGTGGAGAGCACGAAGCCGGACATCGTCGTCGGGAAGATGGCCAAGTGAAAAGGACGAAGGGGTAAGGACGAAGGACGAAAAAGCAAGTGAAAAAGACGAAGGGGTAAGGACAAAGGAGTAAATCTGTCATTCCCGCGCAAGCGGGAATCCATTGCGTCTTTACCCCTTCGTCCTTCGTCCTTACGTAGAGGAGGAGACCATGCGGTTCGGGGGCTACCTCGCCGGGATTGGCCCGGCGACGCACTACGGGTTTGCGAACTGGTATGAAGGGCTGGAGTTCCAGGTCGACTGGGCCAAACGGCTTGGCTGGCGGTGTTTCGCCCCGTCGGGGTTCGGGGAATGGTCGCGGGAGCAACGACGTGAGACGGTCACACGCTTAGCGGCGCGCGACCTCGTCCTTCCCGGCCTGGGGGCGTACCACCTCAACATCACCCATCCTGACCCGGCGCACCGCGGCGCGCAGGTGAAGGCCGTCCAGGGCATCGTCGAGGAAGCGGCCGACTACGGCGTGGCGTCCGTCGAGACGATCGCGGGCACCTGGAACCCGCAGGGCGGGCACCTGTACTATCCAGGGAACAAATCGGAGGAGGCCTGGCGCATCTTCATCGCCAGTTGCCGGGCGATCTGCGACACCTGCACGGGCACGGGCGTGCGGTTCATCCTGGAGCCGTACCAGATGACCCTGCTCGACGGCCCGGCCTCCCTCAAGCGCGCGGTCGACGAGGTCGACCGGCCGGACGAGATCGGGATCAACTTCGACCTCGTCAACCTCATCACGATCGAGCGCTACTACGATATCACGGCGCTGATCGACGAGGTGCTGGCCGCGGCCGGACCGTTCATCCAGATGGTGCACTTCAAGGACATCAAGTACGTTTCCGACCTGACCGTGCGGATGGATGAAGTTCCGCCGGGGGATGGGAACGTCGATTTCATCCACTGGCTCCGCGGGCTGAAGCGGCTGAACCGCGACATCCCGGCGTTCATCGAGCACCTGCGGGACATGACGCAGATGACCGCCGCGTGGACGACAGTGCGGAACGCGGCGGCGGCGGCGGGCTTCTCCACAGACTGAGCAAAAATCCCCTTGACAATCCCTCGCAAGAGGATTAATTTTGATTTATAATTTAATTGATCGTTTAATAAAATTTTTGGCGGATGGAGCGACTGATCGTACGACCTCCACAGGAGGGCGGAGATGCGAGCGTACTGGATCGTCTGGGTATTCGGACTTGGACTCCTGGCCGGGTGTTCCATGTCCGGCGCCGACGGGAAGCTGGAGTTCTCCGGCACCCTCGAAAGCACGCGGATGACCGTCAGAGCCCTGACGCCGGGCGTCGTGGTCGCGTTGCCGTTCTCCGAAGGGGCGCAGGTCGCCACAGGACAGACGGTCGCTCTCATCGACACGACCGACGCGATGTTCGCGCGCGCCAGCCGTCGCGCGCAGCTCGACCTGGCCGAGGCCCAGCTCCGGCTGCTCTTGCGCGGGGCACGGCCGGAGGACCTCGCCCAGGCGACGCACGCCCTGCACCAGGCGGAAGCCGCGCTGCGCGGGGCGGAGGATGATCTCAAACGCGTCTCCGCGTTGAGCGAGGTCAGCAGCGCCACGCAGAAGCAGAAGGACGACGCAGAAGTCCGGCATGAGATGGCCGCCCATCAGGCAGCGCAGGCGGCGGAACTCCTCCGCAAGCTGAAGAACGGCGCCCTCCCAGAAGAACTCGACGCCGCCCGGGCGCGCGTCGCTCAGGCGCGGGCGGAGCTGGCGGTGGCGGAGAAAGCGGTGGCGGATTGTCGGCTGACCGCCCCGTGGGCGGCCGTCGTCACCGAAAAGCTCGTCGAAATCGGGGACATCGCCCAGCGGTACGGCGCGCTGATGACGCTGACGCGACTCGACCCGATCACCCTCAAGCTGTACATCCCCGAAGCGGATGTCGGTCGCCTCCACGTCGGCGATCAGGCAGCCGTCCGGATCGACGCCGACCCGAACCGGTCGTTCACCGGGCGTGTCTCGTACATCGCGCCCGAGGCGCAGTTCACCCCCAAGAACGTCCAGACCAAAGACGAGCGGGTGCGCCTCGTCTTCGAGGTGAAGGTGGAGATTCCCAACCCGGACGGGACGCTCAAACCGGGGCTTCCCGCCGATGCGACGCTCGGAGCCGGCCGATGAGTGTCATCGACGTCCGCGCGTTCAGTCATCACTACGGCCCGATCCAGGCGGTCGACGGGGTGACGTTCCAGGTCGAACCCGGCGAGATGTTCGGGCTGGTCGGCCCGGACGGCGCGGGGAAGACGACGATGGTGCGCGCGATCGCCGGGCTGATCCAGCCGGCCGGCGGGACGGTCCGGCTCTGGGATACCGGGTGGGAGCAAGACCGGGTCGGCCTCAAAGCGCGGATCGGGTACCTGAGCCAGCGGTTCAGCCTGTACGGCGACCTGACGGTCTCGGAGAACGTCGATTTTTTCGCCGCCGTCTTCGGGGTGGAAGACTACCGCCAGCGGAAGGCCGAGTTGCTGGAATGGACGGGACTCGCCCCGTTTACCGGCCGGTTGGCCGACCGGCTGTCCGGCGGGATGAAGCAAAAATTGGCCCTCGTCTGTAGCCTGATCCACACTCCCGATCTTCTGCTTTTAGACGAACCGACGGCCGGGGTCGACCCGGTCAGCCGCCGGGAGTTCTGGCGGATTCTGTCGGAACTCCGCCGCTCCGGCCTGACCCTGCTCGTCACCACCCCCTACCTGGACGAAGCGGAACGGTGCACCCGTGTCGGGTTCATGGATGGCGGACGGCTGCTCCGGTGTGACAACCCGGCCCGGGTTCGGGCCGAGGCGGGACGGCGTGTCGTCGAGATCATGACCGACGCCCCACGCGACGCGGCCGCGTACCTTCGCACCCGGCCGGACGTCAGCCATCTGGGCCTGTTCGGCGCGCGGGTCGCGTTCGAATACCCCCCGGATCAGAACATAGACGCGCTCGTCGAGGCGCTCCGCGGCCGCGCCATCCCGGTGACCGGCGCACGGCGGGTGATGCCGTCGCTGGAGCATCTGTTTATCGGGATGATGACAGATAGGGGTCAGGAGTCAGGGGTCAGGGGTCAGTAAAAACCACAACACGATCAGAGTGAGTCAAATGAACCGAGGGAGTACCATGAAACACACGACATGGATCTGGTTCGGGGTCATCTGGGGGCTTGTTCATTCATCCCTCGCGCTGGCGAATCGACCTGATAAACCCCTGACATCGGGCGATGCAGTCCTGACCCCTGACCCCCGACCCCTGACCCCTGTTGTCACTGTCGACGAAGCCGTCCGGATGGCGCTCGACGCCAGTCCGATCCTCCGGAGCGCCCGGCGAGCGGTGGACGCCCAGGAGGCGATCGTCTCCCAGGCCCGATCCGGGTACTATCCCCGTCTGGCCACGCAAACCCGGTATACCTGGCAGAGCGAGGTCGATCCGTTCCTGATCACCGTCCCGGCGGCCGGCCCCGGCCTGCCCCGCTCGATTCAGGTGTCTCCGGTGGTCACGAACACCTACGGGGTCAGAGCGCAGGTCCAGCAGGCGGTGTTCACGGCGGGACGGATCGGGCATCGGGTGGAAGCTGCCCGGTCTCAGACAGACGCGACACGAGCCCGGTACGATCAGACGAAGTCCGACTTCGTCTTCCGGGTCAGGCAGGTCTACTGGGAGGGGGTGCGGGCGGCCGAACTCCTCCGGCTGGCCGAAGACGGCCTCCGGCGCGTCGAGGCGCACCGGAAGGACCTGGAGCATCTGCGGTCGGTCGGGATGGCGGTCGACCGTGACCTCTTGCAGGCGACCGTCCAGGAGGAGGAAACCCGGCTCCAGGCGGTCCGGGTCGAAGAACGTCGCGACCTGGCCCTCATCGAACTGCGCAGCCTGCTTGGCCTTCCGCTCGACCGGGAGGTCGTCCTGAGTGACCCACCCGTTCCCGTAGAGGGACCGGCGGGGACGGTCGATGAGTTCGTCCGCCAGGCGATCGCGCAGCGGCCTGATCTGACGGGCGTCCGCGCCCAGGTCGAGGGGGCGCGGAGTACGATCCGTACCGCCCGGAGCGAGTGGTTTCCGCAGGTCTCCCTGCTTCTCAACACCGACTACGCCCGGCCGAACGTCCGGTTCGTCCCGCTGAAGGATACCTGGCGGCGGAGCTGGGAAGCCGGGGTGATGTTCAACTGGGACGTCTACGACGGCGGATACCGGAGCGCCCGGTCTGCCGAGGCGCAGGCCCGTCTGGACGCCGCAGAAGCCCAGGCCGAGGAGACCGTCCGGCAGGTCACGCTGGATGTCCACCGGGCGGTCCGAGAGGTCGCCCTCTCATTCCAATCCTGGAACGTCGCCCGGACACGGGTCGCGTCCGCCGAGGAGAGCGCCCGGGTGACGCGGGCGCAGTTCGTGCAAGGCCTGGCGCTCAGCGCGGACGTCCTGGACGCGGAGAACCGGCTCTTAGCCGCTCGAACCGACCAGGCGTCCTCTGGGATCGATTGGATGATGGCGACGGCGGCGCTCGACCGGGCGGTCGGAAGATGAGCAAGGACGAAGGACAAAGGACAAAGGACGAAGAGCACGCGATTGCGGTGAACGACCTGACCAAACGGTTCGGGCATTTCGTGTCGGTCGATCGGGTGAGTTTCACCGTCGATCAGGGGGAAGTGTTCGGGTTTCTGGGCCCGAACGGGGCGGGGAAATCGACCACCATCCGGATGCTCTGCGGCCTGTTAGAGCCGACATCGGGGGAAGGCCGGGTGGCCGGGTTCGACATCACGCGAGACCCCGACCGGGTGAAAGCGCACATCGGGTACATGTCGCAGCGGTTCAGCCTGTACGAGGACTTGACGCCGATGGAGAACCTGCTGTTCTACGGCGGAGTGTACGGCCTCTCCGGGCAGCGCCTCCGGGCCCGCGTCGAGGCGGCCGTCGAGATGGCCGGGATCGCAGACCTGCGGGACCGACTGACCCACGACCTCCCCGGCGGGTGGAAGCAGCGCTTAGCCCTCGGCTGCGCCCTCCTGCACGAGCCGAAGATCCTGTTTCTCGACGAACCGACGGGCGGGGTCGACCCTCTCTCCCGGCGCCGGTTCTGGGAGTTGATCGACGACCTGGCCGATCGCGGGGTGACGGTGTTCGTGACCACCCATTTCCTCGACGAAGCGGAGTACTGCCGGCGCATCGGTCTGATCAACGCGGGCCGACTCGCCGCCATCGGCACGCCGCACGAGTTACGGGAACGGTTTGTCCCACACCCTGTCTACGAGGTCGTCACCTCCGACCCGATCGCGGCCATGACCGTGCTCGAACGGGAAGCCTGGGTGCGCACGGCGTCGATCTTCGGGACGAGCGTGCATGTCGAGGTCCAGGACCCTGCCACCGACCCGGCCCGGATCGTCCCCACGCTCACGGCAAACGGCCTGACTGCCTCATCCCCTGAAGCGATCACCCCGTCCTTAGAAGACGTGTTCTTAGCAGTGCTCGAACAGGCGACGTGATATGACCAGAACCCGCGCGATCATCCAGAAAGAAGTCCGCCAGATCATCCGGGACCCGAAATCACTCGGCGTGATCCTCGTCCTGCCCGCGCTCATCTTAGTGCTCTACGGGTACGGGCTGTCGTTCGATCCAAAAAATTTACCCCTCTGGGCGCTGGATTACTCCCAGACCGCCCGAAGCCGGGACTACGTCGCGCAATTCACCCATCTCGACGCGTTCGATTTTCGAGGCTACTTAGAGGATCGCGCTCAGATTCCCTGGTACCTCAGCACGCGCCGGGCGGTCGCGGTGCTGGTCATCCCCCCGGATTTCAGCGAACGGATCGAGCGCGGGGAGACGGCGGTCGTCCAGGCGGTCATCGACGGGTCGAACTCCAGCATCGCCAGTCAGGCGCTCGCGTACCTCGAAGGCATTAGCCGCGCCTATTCGGCCTCCATCCAGGCCGCGGAGATCACCCGCCGCGGGATCGACCCGCTCCACGCGATGGGGATGGAACCCCGTGTCTGGTACAACCCCGACCTGAAGAGCGCCCGGTTTTTGCTGCCTGGCCTGATGGGGTACATCCTGGCCATCGTCTGTGTCGTGGCGACCGCCCTGTCGGTCGTCCGGGAGCGTGAGCGGGGGACGATGGAACAGCTTGCCGTCTCCCCGTTGAGCCCGGCGGAGCTGATTATCGGCAAGGCGGTGCCCTATATCGTCGTCGCGTTCCTCACCGGGCTGCTCATCTTAACGACCGGGATGGTGCTGTTCGACCTTCGGGTCCAGGGCGATTTGTGGCTGTTGTTCATCCTCCTGTTGATCTACACGACGTGCAACTTAGGCCTCGGCCTGCTCATCTCCAGCATCGCGGACAGCCAGCAGAGCGCGTTCCAGGCGGCGTTGCTCGTCTCCCTGCTCCCGTCGATGATCCTGTCGGGGTTCATCTACCCGATCAGCAGCATGCCCGTCGTCCTGCGCGGGATCACGTACCTCGTCCCCGCCCGGTATTTCCTCTCCGCCCTCCGGGACCTCATGCTGCGCGGGGCGGGGCTTGAGGCGTTCTGGGGGCAGATTGTGTTGCTCCTGCTGTTCACCGGGCTGACGCTGACGATCAGCACGCTGCGGATTCGGAAGCGATTATTTGGGCTGTGAGCATGCGCACGATCTGGTGGATCATCTGGAAAGAATTCCGGCAGATACGCCGGGATAAGCAGATGCGGGGCACGCTCCTGATCGCCCCCGTCATCCAGCTCATCCTGTTGGGGTATGCCGCGACGACGGACGTCCACGACCTCCGTCTGGTCGTCTGCGACCTGGATCGGACGTCGGAAAGCCGGCAGGTCGTGCGGGAACTGGTCAGTTCCGGGTATTTCGACGTGGTGGCGAGCGTCGACCGGGCGGCGGACCTCGAGCCGTATTTCGCCCATCAGCGAGCGGATGTCGGCCTGGTCTTCCCGGACGGGTTCGAACGGGCCATCCTCACCGGGGAGCGCACACGGGTGCAGGCGCTCTTCGACGGGGCGGACGCAGTCAGGGCCAGCACCGCCGTCGGGTATGCGGGCGCGATCATCGCCACGCGCGGCCAGCGGGTCGTGATGAGGGAGATCGAGCGCAGCGGCCGGCGGCTTGAGGTGGGCAGCGTCCGACTCGAATCGCGCCTCTGGTACAACCCGGACTTGAAGAGCGTACGGTACATGATTCCCGGCGTCATCGCCCTGATCTTGATGATCACGACGGTCGGGCTGACCGCCAGCGGGCTGGTGAAAGAGCGGGAGATCGGGACGATGGAGCAGCTCATCGTCACCCCGCTGCGCCCGTACCAACTGATGTTCGGGAAGACGATCCCGTTCGCGTTGATCGGACTGATCGACGTCGTGCTCGTCACGATGGTCGCCCAGTACTGGTTCGATGTGCCGGTCCGCGGGAGTCTGTTCCTGCTCTGGGGACTGAGCGGGATCTTTCTGCTGACCACTCTGGGGCTGGGTCTGCTCGTCTCCACGTTCGCTAAGACTCAGCAGCAGGCGATGCTCATCTCCACCCTGTTCGTGATGATGCCGTTCAACCTGCTCTCCGGGTTTGTGTTCCCGATCGAGAGCATGCCGCGAGTGATGCAGTGGATGACGTACCCGATTTCCCTCCGGTATTTCCTCGTCATCATCCGGGGACTGTTCCTGAAAGGGGTCGGATGGGCCGAACTGCAGGATCAGGCGCTGGCGATGTTCGGATGCGGGGTGCTCGTCATGGCGCTCAGCATCCTGCGGTTCAGGAAGCGATTGGAGTGACCATGCCCAAGACGACCGGCAAACCGCATACTCGCCGTAACGCGCAGCGGACTCGTGAGCGTATTCTACGGGCCGCCTGCTCCCTCTTCGCCGAGAAAGGCCACCATGGGGTGTCGATCCGGGCGATCGCGGATCGCAGTCGGACGAACAGCGCGTTGATCTATTATCATTTTCGCAACAAGACCGGTCTGTATACGGCTGTCGTCCAGTCACTCCTCGCGCCATTCTTCGAGACGATCATGCAGATCGACCGGGAGACGGGGGAGCCGGTCGAGAAGGTGCGCCGGTTCGTGACCGCGATCATCGGGTTCTATGAGGCCCATCCTCAGATCATCCGGATGTTGCTGCACGACCTGGCGTGCGGCGGCCAGGAGATCCGGGCGTTGTGCCGATCACGGGTCATCCGCCCGGAAGTCAGCGCGATCGTCCGCGAGACGATCGACGAGGGGATCGCGCAGGGGGTGTTTCGTGAGATCGACGCGCGACAAGCGCAGGTCAGTCTGATGGGGATGATCCTGTTCCCGTTTCTGGCGATGCCGTTGATCGAGGTGGTCGTGGGTATTCCGGTTGAGTCGCGGGCTGCGTTCATCCAGGCGCGGAAAGAACTGGTCGCGGATGTGTTCCTTCACGGCATCCTTGCGGGGACGGATGGAAAAGAATGATGACCCTGATCCCGGCCGCCCCGTCTCTCTAAGATTATCCCTATATTTAT
Source organism: Candidatus Latescibacterota bacterium (assembly GCA_016209865.1). Taxonomy (GTDB): domain Bacteria; phylum JAAXHH01; class JAAXHH01; order JAAXHH01; family JACQVL01; genus JACQVL01. Next base: position 14,103 of record JACQVL010000023.1, read on the forward strand.
TCCCACATTAATGTGGTATTCATACGTTCAGTTTTTCGGCGCCATTTGGCGTCCCTGCCCCTTCCCAGCATTTCCAGTCGCCCCTGCTCCCGCCAGCGGTTCATCACCAACCGGATTGTATCGCGGCTCACATTGGGGCAAAGTTGCTCCACATCAGCGATACCAAAAGGACTCATGATGTTGTCAAGGGCATATTCTACCATTTCGGTCTTGGAGCCGCGGTGCGGCCGCTGCCGCTCAGCCCGATCCTCGAATTCACGGTAGGCCCTCCGCCAGACCGAAAGAAGGTAAGTGAACCACGGCATGACGTCATGCTCCCCCTCATGCCAGCCGGAGGAACTGGTTTTCAAGGCTTCGTAGTAATCCTCCTTAGTCTGTTCCACGATCCGCTCAAGGCTGATGTATCGTCCGACCTCGTGACCGTGGTGGTAACCTGTGAGGAGAGTCAGCAACCTGGATATGCGGCCATTCCCGTCACGAAATGGATGGATGCAAAGGAAATCCAGTATCAAGCACGCTGATGCCATAAACGGTGTGATCTTCAACTGGTCGATGGCATGGCGATACGCCAGGCATAGCTCCTCCATCGCCCCTGGAACGCGGTCCGGGGTGAGCGGCCGGAAGCGGACCTCTCGTCGCCCGTCGGGCAAGATCTCGATGATGTCATTGGGCGTGGTTTTCCACTGCCCGGCATCGCCACTTGTGCCGCCCTGAGCCAGGGCATGGAGGCGCAGACAGGTTTCCGGCGTGATGGGTATCTTGCGGTGATCGGTGTGTATCCAGTTCAGCGCAAGCCGATAGCCAACGATCTCTTCCTCCGAACGGTCACGAGGACGGATGTTTCCGATGACAAGGGGGCGCAGGCGATTTCTTTCAACCGTCACTCCTTCGATTCGATTGGACGATTCGGCACTCTCGATCAATGCCATTTCTCTGAGTGACTTTAGAAGCTGGGGAGACTGCTTTTCAAAAAGTTGCTGACGCCCCTTGGATTCGGCAAGGGTCTCAAGCAGCCACACGATGGAAAGAGACAGTTTAGTATTTTGAAGCCGCGTACTCCGAAAACTCATCATCCCTCCTCAAATAGATTCAACTGCTGCGTGTTCTCTTTGGCTGCCCGCGGGCGGCTGAGTGTTTCGGGGTATTCATACTGCTTCAGCGCCTCCGCGATATCCGAGAGGAATGGAGAAGGCTCTGTCTCGTAGGTCCTGCCAAACAGACTCCGGCGCTTGGCACGGACTAAATACAGACGCTCCTTCGCCCGCGTCATGCCGACGTAGAACAGTCGCCGTTCTTCGTCGGAGTCTGAGTCCCGATCCGGAAGCTGGAGGGGAAGGAGTTGCTGTTCACAGCCAACAATAAACACCACGGAAAACTCAAGCCCTTTGGCGGCATGCAGGGTAAGCAGCGACACCCGTTCTGAGTCGAGTCCAACCGGCTCAGCGTCGCCGTGCAGGAGGATGTGATCTAGATACGCGGTCACATCCGTGTGCAGACGGGCCAGCCGGATGAGCTTGTGCAGTCGCTCCTCTGCGGCAGGGTCTGCTGAGAACACGGCTAGCCAATCCGGCAGCGCGAGCAGGGATTGGAGCGCGGCGCTGATGCCTGAAGTCCGGAGCTGACCGGCGGTCGCGTCGATCCCTTGAAGCAATCCGCTCAGTCCCGCCCGCGCCCGATCCGACAGGAGCGTTCTGGACTTGAGCAGCGCCCGGAGAGAGTCAACGGCAACCGATGCCGCGACTTTCCGCCATCGCGCTTCACATTCTGACGCCGTCTTCTCGCCAATCCCTTCTACGACAGACGCCAGTAGCCGCCGTGCCGCCTCCGGCGTCACTGCCGCGCTGTGGCTCAGTCGCAGGAACGCCGTAACCTCAGATACGCCGGGTTGGGCGATGAGGGGTCGATCGCCCGATACCTGATACGGGATGCCGCTGCGCTGAAACGCCTCTTCCAACAGCCCCCGTTGAGCGTTCAACCGGTACAGCACCGCCACCTCCCCGAACGAACGTTCCGCCTCCACTTCGCGGGCGACCCGACCGGAATCCTGGGAGAACAGACTGGTGCCGCCGACCAGCTTTTCGACCTGATGCACGACATACTCGGCTTCCGCTCTGTCTGTCGCAGCTTCATGGATCGTCAGGCAGCCTTGATGAGACAGGGTAGCCACCAACGGCGGGACATCGGGCAGACCACTTTTCCGGATCACCTGCTCTGAGGCGGCGAGCAGATCGACGGCGGAACGGTAATTCGCAGACAGAGAGAGGACGGTCGCCCCGGGAAAGTCGGCGGGAAAGCTGACAAAAAACTTCGACTCGGCCCCGCGAAACCCGTAGATCGCCTGATTGGGATCCCCGATGGCGGTGAGCTGCACTCCATCCCGGACGAGTTCTTTCAGGAGCGCGTGCTGCGCGGCGTTGATGTCCTGGTACTCATCCACGAACACAAACTGGTAGGCGGCACGGAGCTCAGCCGCGATGAGTTCGTTGGCGCG
>JACQVL010000304.1 GCA_016209865.1 Candidatus Latescibacterota bacterium
CGGACGTCGAGTCGCGGGGGTCATGTCCAACGATGACGTGCAGGAGCCGGGCGCAGTCCTCGACATCCCTGGCCATCGGCCCGACCTGATCGAACGACGACCCGTACGCGATCACTCCGAACCGGGACACGCGGCCGTACGTGGGTTTCAGTCCGACGATCCCGCAGAACGCGGCCGGCTGCCGGATCGACCCGCCGGTGTCCTCGCCCAAGGCGAGGATGGCCTGATGCGAGGCCAAGGCGGCGGCCGACCCGCCGCTCGACCCGCCCGGCACACGCTCACGGTCGAGGGGGTTGAGGACCGGGCCGTACCCGGAGTTCTCGTTCGACGACCCCATGCCGAACTCGTCCATGTTCGTCTTCCCGATGATGACCGCATCCGCCCGGCGCAGCCGTTCGATGACCGTGGCGTCGTAGGGGGGGACGAACCCGTCGAGAATCTTCGACCCGCACGTCGTCGGAATCCCGGCCGTGCAGATCGCGTCCTTGATGGCGATGGGGATTCCGGCGAGCGGGCCGACCGGCGCCCGGCGGGCGAGCCGGCGATCGATCTCCCGCGCCGTCGCCAGCGCCGCCTCGGCCTGGACGGTCAGGTACGCATGGATCGTCCCATCACGCTCAGCGATGTGGTCGAGCACCGAGGCGGTGACCGCTTCCGCGGTCGTCTCTCGCGTTTCGATCAGGCGCAACAGGTCGTGCGCGGTACGTTCATGGAGACGCAGCACGAGGGCCTCCTGGAATGCAAAAAAATATTCATCAGGACGGCTGGGGACGGATAAATCCCGATGAATCAGTACTGAGCGTTCCAACGTGTCAACGTTCTTTCAGTACCAGCGGAAGTAGTACACGGCGACCACAATCCCGATGATGCTGATGATATTCACGTTGATCGTAAACCCGAAGGTAATCGAACACACGACGAGCGGCAGTTTCGCCGGGGAGAATTCGTACACAAACGACTGGAGAAAGAATTTCTCGACCATGCTGCCCGGCAAGAATCGACCGAAGACGAGACCGATCACTTCTCCTACCGCACTCCCCGCCAACGCACCGACGAGCAAGACAACGAGCAAGACGCCAAGGCCGCGTTTGCGGGCCATGTCCTACCTCCACAACCATGACAAGACACGGACGAGGGTCACGGAACTGCCTCCGTCCCGTGTCATTCCTCGATCGGCACGGCCACCTCCTCCTCTTCACGGACGAGGTGCACCAGCCAGACGAACACGCCAAACAGCACATACAGCAAGACGATCGGGAAGGACATGAGCTGAGGATCGATGCAGACGGCGGTCACCGCCGCGAGAAAGACGATGAGCTTGAGCACGGAGCGGACGCTATCGAACGCGAGTTTTGGCAGCGTCTGGTACGGAACGGTGCTGACCATCAACACCGACAGCAGCCCGACGAGGAACATGAACGGCCCGGCTAAGTGCACCTCTTCCCACCGGTCCCAGCAGAACAGGATGTAGGACGCGATGGAAATCGCCGCCACCGGGATGGGCAGCCCTAAGAAGTCCTCCTTCTCAAACCCGCGCCCCTCGCCGAGGCCGGCCAGCCGCCGGTTGGTGAGCACGTTGAACCGGGCTAACCGCACCGTGCCGCATATCAGGAAAAAGAAGGCCGGCACCCACGTCCAGTGGCCGAACGGTTTGAGCATGTATAACAAGATCGCCGGGGCGACGCCGAACGAGATCACATCCGCTAAGGAATCGAGTTCCACCCCGAACCGGCTCGTCCCGTGACTGAACCGGGCGACCTTCCCGTCGATGGCATCCAGCAACGAGGCGGCGATGATCAGCCAGGCCGCCCGCGCCGGATCACCGGCGGTGCCGTTGAAGCCATCGATGCTGTAGAGAATAGAGGCCACCCCGCAGTAGATACTGCCGAGGGTGAACAAGTTGGGAAATGCGACACGCGCCCACCGTTTCATCGGAGAACCCCCAGTATCGTTTCCCCGCCCCTGACCGTCATCCCGACCCGGGCGGTAATCGTCGCATGGATGGGTACAATCACGTCAACCCGGGACCCGAACCGGATGAGGCCGATTCGTTCTCCCGCCTGGACAGATTGTCCTTCCTGCACACGGCACACGATCCGTCGAGCTAAGAACCCGACGATCTGCTTGACGACGACCCGGCCGTACGGACTCTCAACCCCTAAGACGATCTGCTCGTTCTGCTGGGACGCTGTGCGTTTGTGGGCGAGCAGAAACCGTCCTTTGATATACTGCCGCGACCGCACGATGCCGGGGAGGGGCATCCGGTTGACGTGGACGTTCAGGAGGGAGAGAAAGACGCTGATCTGCACCGCCCGGCCGCCGACGAACGGCTCGTCGTCGAGTTCCTGGATGGCGACGACCTTGCCGTCTGCCGCCGACAGAATCAACCCGTCCCCTTCCGGGATCGTCCGTTCCGGGTCGCGGAAGAACAACCCCATCATCACGCTGCCCAGGCCGCTGACACCGGCCAACGGGACGAGGAGAGGACTCTCGCTCCATCGCATCAACACCAGGCAGACGACCATGACGACCCCTAAGGGGATCACCATGCTCCAGCCATCACGCGCCATAAGAACAGCTACGATCCTTCTTCCGTTCGCAGGGTGACCGTCATCGGCCGCCCTGCCCGCTCGATCAACAAACGGATGTCATCCCCGACGAGCGTCCCGTAGAGCGTCTCTTCCAGGTTGTCACGATTCTGAATCCGCTTCCCGTTGACCTCACGAATGACGTCCATCACGCGAAGGCCGGCCCTGGCGGCCGGACTGTTCCGGGCGACCCCGTTGATGAGCACCCCGCGCCGGTCCCGGATGCCCAGGTTCTCCGCTAAGAGCCAACTGATGTTCATCACGGACAGGCCGGTCCAGACCTCCCGCGGCTTCCCGAATTTGATCAGTTCCCCGACGACCTTCTTGGCGTGGTCGATCGGGATGGCGAACCCGATCCCTTCAGAGCCGCCGCTCTCCGAGATGATGAAGGTGTTGATCCCGATGACTTCGCCGGCCGCGTTGACGAGCGGGCCCCCGCTGTTGCCGGGGTTGATGGCCGCGTCCGTCTGGATCATGTCCCGGTAGACCGCCTGGCTGTCCCCGCTCTCCCGGCTGAAATCGCGCCCGACCGCGCTGACGACCCCGACGGTGACCGCCGGTTTCGCGTCATCGAGCGCCAGGCCTAACGGGTTGCCGATGGCGATCGCCCATTCCCCGACCATCAGGTCAGACGACCGGCCGAGTGGGGCGAACGCCAGACCATCCGCATTGACTTTGAGCACCGCCAGGTCCGCCGTCTCGTTCGTCCCGATCAGCCGGCTCTCTAAGGTACGGCCGTCTGTCAGCACCACCCGGATGCGCTGGGCGTTCTGGATGACGTGTGCGTTCGTCAGGACGTACCCTTCCCGGCTGATGACCACCCCGGAGCCGGAGCTGGGCACCTCCTGCAGGTATTCGCGCGGGATGGCCAGAAACCGTCCGAAGATCGGGTCGTCGAACAGCGTCGTGAACCCGCGCTGACGGACGAACTGGGTGGCGATGATGCTGACGACGGCCGGACTCACCTGCTCGACCGCTTTGACGAGCGCCGTCCGGCGCGACTGGCTCACCTCATCGGTCGCCACCATCACCGCCGGTCGTGCCGCCAGGATATCCGGGGTCGATCGACCTTCAGGGCGGAGGGAGGGCGCGCCCACATCGCCATAGGATGACCATGACGGCCGGGAGGTGGACACGTAGGGAATGAGGATGACCATCACCACGCCGCCGAGCACCAGACTCACGAGCGCAATGATCAGATAGGGTATAAGACGCCGTCTTCGGGTCGGCGGGTTCGCCTGAGACGATCCGAGCAACGAGTCCATACGGGGTTCAGCGTGATGTACGCTGAGCATTCTTCCAATCTTCGAGGAAACGTTCCAGGCCGATATCGGTCAGCGGGTGTTTGACGAGACGATCGATCACCGCAAACGGCATCGTGGCGATGTGCGCCCCGGCTAAGGCGGCGTCGATCACGTGCAACGGACTTCGGATGCTCGCCGCCAGCACCTCGGAGGCAAACCCGTAGTTCTCGCAGATCGTGACCAGGTCACGCACCAAATCCATCCCGACATGGCCGATATCATCCAGACGGCCGAGGAAGGGACTGATGAAGGTGGCCCCGACTTTGGCGGCCAACAGCCCCTGCGCGGCGGAGAAGACCAGGGTCATATTGATCCGGATGCCCTTCTGACGGAGGATCTTCGTCGCCGCCAGCCCGGCCTTCGTCATCGGGGTCTTGACGACGATGTTGTGATGGATGCGCGCCAGCGCCTCTCCCTCGCGCACCATCCCGTCGGTGTCCGTGCTCGTCACTTCCGCGCTGATCGGGCCGTCGACGAGGGCACAGATCTCCCGAAGGCGGTCGAACGGGTCGCCCTCTTCCTTCGCCAGCAGCGACGGGTTGGTCGTCACCCCGTCGAGCACGCCGAGGGCGAGCGCCTGTTTGATCTCACCGATGCTGGCGGTATCGATAAAGAATTTCATGTCCCACCTCGCTGCACCAGGACACGCTGCGCGGTCAAGCCTACCCAACCGCTTCTTTATTGAACTTTGTTATTATACGATAAGCGGAGAGAGAAGTCAATATCTTTTTCAGAGGATGTCAACCTCCAATTAACATAGATTTAACGTGAGCGAAACACAACTGAAACAAACCTCTCTTATACTGCACGACGTTTTCCGTTCACCGTCAAGATGTGCTCCATTCACCCCCTGTCCCAGCAAGGAGGAGGCTACCCTGTGACACCAAAAGACGTCATCGCCTTCGCGAAAGAGAACAACGTCCAGATGGTCGATTTCCGGTTTATCGACCTGCCGGGCATCTGGCAACATTTCACGACGACGGTCGATGAGCTCGACGAAAGCACCTTCGAAGACGGAGTCGGGTTCGATGGGTCGAGCATCCGTGGGTTCCAGACGATCGATAAGAGCGACATGCTCCTCATCCCCGACCCGAACTCCGCTCAGCTCGACCCGTTCACCGCGGTGCCGACGCTGCTCCTGGTCTGCAACGTCAAGGACCCGGTGACCCTGGAGATGTACACCCGGGACGCCCGGTACGTCGCCCAGAAGGCGGAAGCCTACCTGAAATCGAGCGGCCTGGCGGACGTCGCCTACTTCGGCCCTGAGGCGGAATTCTACATCTTCGACGACATCCGGTTCGACCAGAACCAACACTCCGGGTACTACTACGTCGATTCGTCCGAGGGGTTCTGGAACTCGGGCCGCGAGGAATCCCCCAACCTGGGCTACAAGATTCGCTACAAGCAAGGGTACTTTCCCGTCCCGCCGATGGACCAGTACCAGGACCTCCGGACGGAGATGGTGCTGACCCTCAAACGGATGGGCGTCCAGGTGGAAGTCCACCACCACGAGGTCGGCACGGGCGGCCAGGCGGAGATCGACATCCGGTACGATACCTTAGCGAAGATGGGCGATGACTTGATGCTGTACAAGTACGTCATCAGGAACATCGCCCACCGGCACGGGAAGACGGTCACCTTCATGCCGAAGCCCCTCTTCCAGGACAACGGCTCCGGGATGCACGTCCACATCAGCCTGTGGAAGAACAAGAAGAACCTGTTCTTCGAAGCGGGCCGGTACGCGGACATCAGCACGATGGCACGTCACTTCATCGGCGGCCTCCTCAGGCACTCCGCCTCGATCTTGGCGTTCGCCGCGCCGACGACGAACTCGTACCGCCGACTGGTGCCCGGCTACGAAGCGCCCATCAACCTGATCTACTCGCAGCGAAACCGGAGCGCCTGCGTCCGCATCCCGATGTACTCGAAGAGCGAGAAGGCGAAGCGGATCGAGTACCGCTCCCCCGACGCGTCGTCCAACCCGTACCTCGCGTTCTCCGCCCTCCTGATGGCCGGGCTGGACGGGGTCCAGAACCGGATCGAACCGCCCGACCCGATCGACCTCGACCTGTACGACCTGGAGCCGGAGCAGGCGGCGGAAGTGAAGAACACCCCGGGGAGCTTAGACGAGGCGCTCAACGCCCTCGAACAGAACCACGAGTTCCTCCTCAAGGGGGATGTGTTCACCGACGACCTGATCCGCACCTGGATCGACTATAAGCGCATCAACGAGGTGGACGCGATTCGCCTGCGGCCGCATCCCTGGGAGTTCGCGCTGTACTTCGATATTTAACCACCCATCCCACTCCCCTCTGCCCATCCGCTCCTCTGTCCCTCTGCAGGGGAGCAGGGAGGCAGGGGAGCAGGGGGGAGGGAGTGTGGTAGCTTTCCCCTTTTCGTCATCCTCACCCGTCATCCCAGATGCCTCGACCGTGGCCGCGCTCCGCCAGATCGGGTTCCGTGAGCCGGAACGGGCGTGGTCTATCGCCCACCATCTCGTCCGGGTCGCGCGGGGGCTGTCCCCTTCACTCGCGCCGATCGACCGGCTGTTCGACGCGGTCGTGCGGTCGTTCGACCCCGAACGAGGCCTCAGCAACCTGGACGCGCTGTTCAGCCAGGCGGACGACCGGTCGGCGGCGGAGTTGTTCCGGCTGATCGATCAGCAGCCAGGAGTGGCACCGGCGCTCACCGCCCTCTGTGCCGGAAGCCAGTACCTGAGTAACCTCATCATCCACGACCCGACCCTCTTCCTCGCGTTAGCCGCCGAGAGTCCGGATTGGCGGCTCCGGAGCCGGGCAGAGATGTCCCGCGCCCTGTCTGCCGCGCTCGACACGGTGACGACGCTCGATGCGTGCCTGGCCTGCCTTCGGGCGTTCAAGAAGCGGGAAGACCTGCGCATCGGCCTGTGCGACCTCCTCAAGCACGCCGACACCGTCGATATCGTGCAGAGCCTCTCCGACGTCGCCGATGTCTGTCTTCAGGGGGCGTACGAGGTGTGTACGACGCTCCTCGAGCGCCAGCACGGGCCGCCCGTTCTCCGCGACGAGACCGGGTCGCGCCCGTGCGAGTTCGCGGTCATCGGGATGGGCAAACTGGGCGGTCAGGAGCTGAATTTCAGCTCGGACATCGACTTGCTGTACGTCTACTCCTCCACGGACGGGGCGACGACGTTCAGTCAGCTCTCCACGTACGAGTACTACCCGAAGCTCGCCCGGATGATCACCGACGCGGTCAGCCGGATCACGCCGGACGGGTTCGCGTTCCGGGTCGACCTCCGGCTGCGGCCCGAAGGCCGGGCCGGGGACATCGCCAACTCCGTGGACGGGTACCGGTGGCATTACGACGCCCTCGGCCAGATCTGGGAGCGCCAGGCGCTCATCAAAGCCCGCACGGTCGCGGGCAGCGCTGCGGTGGGAGATCGCTTCTTCGACGCCATCCGGCCGTTCGTGTTCCATCCGGAGGCCGACCCTCTCGTCCTGGACGACATCCACCGGATGCGGCTCAAAATCAACCGGGCGCTGCTCGAACGCGGCAAGGGCGACCGCAACGTGAAGCTCGGTCCCGGCGGCATCCGGGAGATCGAATTCATCGTGCAAGGCTTCCAGTTGATCTACGGCGGCGCGCAAGACTGGCCGTGGGAACGGAATACCCTCCGCGCCCTCGCCTGGATCACCCGGCACGGCTACCTGACCGAACACGAAGCGACCGACCTCCGTGACGCCTACCTCTTCCTGCGTGACTTAGAGAACCGTATCCAGATGGCCGCCGGTCACCAGACCCACGACATCCCCCAGGGCGAGCGCGAGCGGGCCACTCTTGCCCGGACGATCGGCCTGGCCGGCCGGTCTGACGAGGAATCCGCCGACCTCCTCCTGACCCGGTACCGAACGCACACCGGCCGTGTACGGCAGATCTACGAACGGGTCTTCCACTCGACGTTGTGACCTCTTCCCTCCCCTTCCCAACTCCTTGTCGTTTTTGAAAAACTCGCCAAAAACTGATTGACAGGCTCCTGTCAGGCGTATTATGATAGAACTCAACTAAACCTCCGGAGAATCTGTAGGATAGTCGAGACGGTCAGAAAGGAGGCTCTGGATGACCACCACCAAGAAGGATTTGGTGGAATCTGTGAGCGAACAGCTCAAATTGAAAAGAGAAGAGGTGTTTCCGATCATCGATCAGGTGTTCGTCACGATGCGGAAGGCGTTGATGACCGGGCATCGGATCGAGATCCGGGGGTTCGGCGTGTTTGAGGTGAAGGCGACGAAAGCGCGGACATCGGCACGCAATCCGCGGACGAGCCGGCTCGTCTACGTGCCCCCCGGCAAGAAGACCCGGTTTAAACCGGGGAAACTCTTAAAGGAAGCCCTTCGGGAGAATCACGAGTGAGCGGGCGGCCGGCCGTACGTCCAGGCGTCTGGGTCTGCGCGGGACTCTGGTTCCTCCTGGTCAGCCCGGTCGCTGCTCAGGACCAAGCGGAACGAAAAGCGCTGGAGTGGTTCCAGGCTGGCGAGTTCGAACGGGCAAAGGTCGCCTTCCAGGACATCCTTACCGCCCGCCCGAACGACCCCTTCGCCCGGTACTGGCTCGGCCGGGCACTGTTGGCGCGTCATGAATCGACTCTCGCCCGCCTGACCTTCTTCCAACTGTTGAACGTGTCCCCTGCTTCGCCCTACACCCTGCCTGCCCGGCTGGGCATCGCGGAGACGTTCCGCGCCGAGCGCGCGTTCGCCGAGGCAGTCAAAGCCTATCTCAAGGTCGAAGTGGACTTCCCGGACAGCGACAGCCTCCGGGGCGTCCTCTTGCGGGCCGGCCAATGTCTTGAGGCAGCAGGAAAACCGAACGAAGCCCAGAGCGTCTACCGGCGACTCTTCGACCGGTTCCCCGCCAGCGCGGAAGCGCGGGAGGCGCAAGATCGCGTCACCGCCCTGACACTGGCATCCCCTCCGGGGACGGCCACGGCGACCCCACCGCCCGCTCGCTCCCAGCCCTCCGGTTTTACCCTTCAGGTCGGCACGTTCAAGGATCGGAGCCGGGCAGAAGCCCTGCGGGCGCGGGTCACGCAGGCGGGACTGCTGGCCGAGATCGTCATCGCGGCGGGCAAGGAACGGAAGGGCTACCGGGTCCTGGCTGGCCGGTTTCCGACGGCAGACAAAGCCAAGATAGCCGCCAAACGGCTGAAGCAGGAGAAGATCATCACGGAATATCGCGTGGTGCGGGGCCCGTAATGGAAGGAGGGACACGGCGCGTCGTGCCCCTACTCCACCTGGCAGTACACCGAAGAGTCGGGCGCGGGGTCGATCCGCTTCACGTCCTCCGGGACGCTCACCTCAAACCACTGTGACCGCCGGTTGTTCCAGACGGTATGATCCATGACTTTCCCGTCTTTCATTCGGATGCGCAGGGGAACCGGCATCGTGAACACCCGGCCCGACTGCTGCTGGACGAGCATCCCCCGGACATAGTACTGTCCGTCCCCGTCCTGGGCGCTGGTGTATTCGACCCGGTAGACCGGGAACCCGATGTCCGTGATCCATTGGTCAAAGAACCACGCCATATCCTGGTCCATGACTCGTTCGACGACCTTTTTGAAATCTGCGGTCGTGACGGGGCCCCGGAAAGCGCTCTGGTAGAAGGCGGTCAGGATGGAGAAAAATCGCTCATCTCCGCAGACCTGCCGGAGCATGTGGAACACCATCGCCCCCTTGTCGTAGACCACCCCCTGGTACGACGTCTTGAGCCGCGTCCCGAGGGAGATCGCTCCTTCGCGGTCCACTTGCGTCGCCTGGGCGACGTGATCCTTCAGGGCGTTGTGGAACTGTTTCTGCCCGGCCGTCTGCTCGATGAACAGGTCCGCCGCGTACGTCGCCAGTCCCTCCGCCAGCCAGTTATCCCGGTACGTCCGCGGGACGACGATGTTCCCCCACCACTGATGGGCGATCTCGTGCGCCAGAAACCCGGTGAAGAACCGCTGCACCCGGAACCGTTCGTTCACCGGCAGCATCCGGTCGAGGATATAATCGCTCCGGAAGTAGATGCCCCAGAGCATCAACAGGGACGGCACTCCCTGGCCGAACCCGTACGAATCGGGCATCTGAATGATGTCGAGCTTGCTGAACGGGTACGTGCCGAACGTCCCGCTGTAGAACGGCAGAGCGGCGTCGACGAGCTGCAGGATCTCTTTCTCCCGCGACGCGGATTCCTGCAGGTCCTTCTTCGCGTAGACGGTGACGTTCACCCCGTTCGTCGTGTTCGACCGCGTCCGGTACTCGGAGAAAATCACCCCGAACAGGTTGATCGGTCGTGTCGACTGCCATCGTGAGACGGAGTAGCCCGGTTCATCCCACTCCGCCTGCTTCTCCCCGGTGGCGACCGTGACGAGCGCGTGGGGGACGCGCATCTCGAGGTCGAAGTGGAACGCATCCCGGTCGGAATGGCGGGGCAGCCACTGCTCGTTGTACAGCGGCGCGAACGACGACGGTTCCGGCTGCTGGATGATGTCCCCGTCGTACTGGAACGTCAACGTCGTCCGTTCTCCTGCGCGCAGCGGCGTGAGGAGCGGGACGGCGAGGAACGACCCTTCGTGGATGAAGAGCGCCCCTTCCCCATCCGCGTAAGTCACCCGCCGGACGTTGAGCCGGTCGTTCAGGAAAAAAGCCGCGATCGAGACGGAGTCCGCCAGCGCCGTGACTTCGACCGTCGTGGTGGCGGTCAGCGTTTTTTTGTTCTTCGCCACGATCCCTCGAACCCCGTACCGCTCGATATGGAGGTGGGCCTTGCTCACCTGATGACGAGCCGCGCCCTCGTCGGTCTTCGTGAAGTGACACCAGAGGACGGGCGGAGTCAGTTTAAAATTCCTGGGGAATTCTGTCTTCTGAACGAGGCTGACTTCTTCCAGCTCAGCGGGGTTGTAGGAGTAGACGAGCCAGTTCCTCGGAGGGGTATCGAATTCGGCCTGGAAAAACTCCCGGTCGGTCGGGATGAACGACCACTTCGACTTGAGGGGGTTGACGGTCAGCGTATAATCTTTCTCGACCTGGCGCAGGAGACTCTGGGCTTGCTTGAACACCCTCTGATGCTCGACCCGCTCCAGTCGCGCCCCGGCGGTGAGGTCGCGGTACCCATCCGGGGAGAGGAGGACGACCATCCGGGTAAATGGTCCGGTGAGGGAATCTCCCTGGGCATGGGAGAATTTCTTCAACTGCTGCCGCTCCACCCGGTCTGATGGGGTGAAGGTGAACTCGCCCTGGCCGACGATGACCGCCCGGCCGATGCGTCCATCCGCCGACGCGGGGACGAGGAACCCGTTCGTGACGTGGAACACCATCGAATCGCGACGGATCGTCAGGTCGTCGAACCGGTAGACCTCGGAGGGAGTGGGACGGAAGCGGTATCCCACTTGCGAGCGCAGGAGCGGCTTGAACCGTTGGGGAGCCCATCGATTCCCGTCCCACGCGAAGAAGACTTTCCAGAGTTCCGCCTCCAGATGGTCATCGTCCTCGAAGAAGACGATGATATTCACTTCGGGCTTCGTGAGCACGGAGTCGACGGGGATGTCGAGCAAGAAGCGGAGCCGGGCATCGGGATGGCGCTCGGCGACGGGTCGGTCTTTGGGGCTCAACAGTTCATCTAAGGACACACGGTCGACCGGCTTGCCGTTCAGGGCCGCAGACAGCTTCGTGAGGGCCGTCGCGATCCCCCGGCCATCGACGCGCGACGGAGCGTCGGCCGCGTGCGCGGGGCGCGGGGCGAACAGCAGGCACAGGGAGAGTACGATCAGGTGTCTACGAAACCGGTCGAGCGGAGAGCTCGCGCTCATCGCAATCTCCCTGATGAGGATCCCCCTGTCGTACAGGCTTCGGGGCAGGATTGAATGAGGGAATCAAAACCCAGGAAAGGGAATAACAGTGGACGTAAAGTATGCATCCGAGAATGTGGTGTCAAGCAGATTCTGCTCACCGGTCATCTCATGAATTGTGATGATTAAAATAGGTAACGGCTCTGATGAATTTTGACGATCAAAATCGGTAAAGACCTGTAGGGGCGAATCTTGTATTCGCCCCGATGCGGGCGATCACAAGGATCGCCCCTACGGATGACCTGTTTTGATTATCAAATCTCTGTAGGGGCGCAGCATTCTGCGCCCCTACAAAACCCCTACAACGATGGCCCATCTTGATCGTCAAATCTCATACAGGGTGACTCCTCATGCCCATCATCCGTGCCCAGACTGTGGCCGTCCGCCTGGACGGCCAGGTTGACGACCTGTTCCGCGACGTCTCGTTCGAGATCAACCCGCGTGATCGAGTCGGCCTCATCGGACCGAACGGGTGCGGGAAGACAACCCTGCTCCGGGTGCTGGCCGGAGAACTCCACCCGGCGTCGGGCGACGTCATCCGGCCCAAATCCTGGAACGCGCCCGGCTATCTCCGTCAGCAATCGACGTCGGCGCGCGACTGGCCGGTGCTCGATGAAGTCCTCTCCGCATTCCCCGGAGTCGCAGACCTGAAAGGTCGGCTCGTCCGCCTCGAAGCCCAGATGCGAACGCTTTCCGGGGCGGCGCTCGACCGGACGGTCATCGAGTACGGAGAGGTCCTCGATACCTTCCATCGGGAACGGGGGTACGAGATCGAACGTGAAGCGGTGGAGGCGCTGCTCGGCCTGGGGTTCACGGCGGAGGTACTCTCCCTTCCCGTCGGCCACCTGAGCAGCGGGCAACGGACACGAGCGGAGCTGGCGCGCCTTCTCATCCAGCCATCCGACCTGTTGCTCTTAGATGAACCCACGAACCATCTCGACATCGACGGACAGGACTGGCTCGAACGATACCTGGAGAGGTATGCCGGGGCGGTGGTCATCGTCTCGCATGACCGGTATTTCCTCGACCGGACGGTCTCCCGCATCCTTGAACTGCGGCGTGGTCGTCTCCGGGAGTACACGGGCAACTATACGTTTTATGCCGGGCAGCGCCGGTTGGAGGAGGAACGCGCCTGGGAGGAGTACGAACGCGCGGGGAAGGAGGAGAAGCGGCTCCGCGCGGCGCTGACGGAGCGAAGACGGGTGGCCCGGAAGGTGCAGGGCAAACCCAAGAGCCGCACCTACGACCCTAAACAGGCGGATTTCTACGCGCACAAAGCGGCCAAAGTCATGAAACGGGCGAAGGTGCTCGAGCGGCGGGTGGAGCTGCAGATCGAACAGCAGCAACAAACCAAACCATTCATCGAAAAACAGACCGCCCTGTCTTTCCCGTCTGTCACCGCGACCAGCGGGGTTGTCGTGCATGCGACCGGACTCACGAAGGGATTTGGCCAGAAAATCCTGTTCGCCGATGCCGCGTTCTACATCACCGGGGGCCAGCGAGTGGCGGTCATCGGACGCAACGGGGCGGGGAAGACGACGTTGCTCCGGGTGCTCCTCGGTCATCTTCCTCCCGATACGGGCGAGGTCCGGTTCGGACGCCGGGTGCAGGTCGGGTACTACGGGCAAGAGCAGGAAGGACTCAACACGGACCGGACGATCTTAGAGGAAGCGATGTCTGCGGGGAGCGTGGACGAGACCTGGGCGCGGACGGTGCTCGGGGCGTTGCTCCTTCGACGGGACAAGGTCCATGACCGGGTTCGTACGTTGAGTCTTGGCGAGAAAGGCCGCGTCATGCTCGCCAAACTCCTCCTCTCCGGAGCCAATTGCCTCGTCTTAGACGAGCCGACGAACCATCTCGACATCGACGCCCGCGAGGCGGTGGAGGGGGCGCTGGCGGAGTATCCAGGAACGGTCCTGTTCGTCTCGCACGACCGCCGGCTGATCGAGCGCTTAGCGGATGCGATCATCACCGTGGCGGACGGACAGGCGCGGTATTATCCGGGGACGTATGAGGAGTATGTGGAGAAAAGAGAAATGATGGCGTGACAAGGTAGGGGCGATCCTTGTGATCGCCCGCATCGAGGCAAAGACCTGATACAGGGCGAATACAAGATTCGCCCCTACAACCTCCGTTCCACCCGCTTCAACAACAGCGCGTTCGTCACGACGGAGACGGACGAGAACGCCATCGCTAAGCCGGCCCATTCGGGCCGGAGCAGGACGCCGAGCACCGGATAGAACAGCCCAGCGGCCAGGGGAATGCCGAGGACGTTGTAGAAGAACGCCCAGAAGAGGTTCTGTTTCACCTTCACCAGCGTCGCCCGTCCCAGCCGGATCGCCCGTTCCACGTCTAACAGGTCGTTCCGGACGAGGACGATGTCTCCCGTCTCCCGCGCCACGTCCGCCCCTGAGCCGATAGCGATCCCGATGTCCGCGCGCGCGAGGGCCGGCGCGTCGTTGATGCCGTCCCCGACCATCCCGACCGTGACCCCCTGGCGCTGGTACTGTTCGATGATCTCGCTCTTGTGCTGCGGGAGCACCTCCGGGACGACCTCATCCAGACCGACCGCCTCGGCCACCGCCCGCGCCGCCCGCTCGTTGTCGCCCGTGACCATCACCGTCCGGAGGCCGAGCGCCTTCAACCGCCGGATCGCCTCGGCGGCGTTCGGCTTGACTTCGTCCGCCAGGCCGATGATGCCGACGATTGTCCGATCCTGAGCGACGTACACGGTCGTCTTTCCCTGGGCGGTGAGCGCCTCGACGCGGTCCCGGACGGGGGCGACATCGATCCCGGCCGTCTCCATCAGCCGGGCATTCCCCACACGCAGGACGCCCCCGCCGTCGCGACCGATGACCCCGCGCCCGCCATCCTCCTGCACGTCCGTCAGCCTGACGAGCTCAATCGCCCGCGCCTGGGCTTCCTGCACGACCGCGACGGCCAGCGGGTGGGTGGAGGCCTGTTCCCCCGATGCGGCGAAGCGGAGCACCTGCTCCCCGGTCAGCCCGTTGACCGGGATGATATCCGTCACGCGCGGCCGTCCAGCGGTGATCGTCCCCGTCTTATCGAACAGCAGCACCTGGAGCCCGGCGACCTGTTCGAGCGCGGACGCCCGCTTAAACAGGATCCCCCGGTGCAGTCCGACTCCGCTCCCCACTAAGATGGCGGTCGGGGTCGCCAGGCCGAGCGCGCAGGGACAGGCGATGACGAGCACCGCCATCGTCGCGGTCAGCGCAAAGACGAACGAAGCATGCAGGAGTCCGTACCAGACGAGGAACGTGAGCAGCGCGAGCCCGACGACGATCGGGACGAACACGCCCGCGACCGCGTCCGCGAACCGCTGGATCGGGGCTTTGTCCGCCTGTGCTTCCTCGACGAGCCGGACGATCTGGGCGAGAACCGTCTCCGACCCAACCCGGGTCGCCCGCACCGTAAGCACTCCGGAGGTGTTGATCGTCGCCCCGGTGACCGGGTCGCCCGGCCCCTTCTCCACCGGGAGCGACTCCCCGGTCACGAGTGACTCATCCACCGCCGCGTGCCCGTCGACCACCTCGCCGTCGACCGGAATTTTCTCCCCCGGCCGCACGATGAGCCGGTCGCCGACGTTAACGGTCGAGGCGGGCACCTCCCGTTCCTCCGACCCGACGACGAGCCGGGCCCGGTCGGCCTGCAGCTCGAACAGCCGTTCCAGCGCCCGGCTCGCCCGGCCTTTCGCTCGCGCTTCCAGGAATTTGCCGAGCCGGACGAACAGGATGAGAAAGACAGCCACCTCGAAGAACTGGTGCTGGCCGGTGAACACGTCCGGGAGAAAGGTGACCAGGAGACTGTACACATAAGCGGACGTGATCCCCAGGGCGACGAGGACGTCCATGTTCGCCGTCCTATTCTTCAGCGCATAGTACGCCCCGCGATAGAACGCCAGCCCGGAGGTGAACTGAGCGCCGGTCGCGCAGAGGACGGTGAGGACCAGGACGGCGCCCGACAGATGACTGGACATCGAAGGGCCGACGGGGAGCATGGGGACAATCATCGGCAGGGCGAGAATGAACGTCCAGATCAGCCAGTTGCGGGCAGACCGGGCTTCGTCCGATTGCTCGGATCGGCGCGGTCTCGTCCCTGTCTGGACGAAGGCGGCGTAGCCCAGGTCTTTGACCTTGGCGGCGATGCGGGCCTGATCGACGGCATTCGGCGCGAACTCGACCGCCATCGTCTCGGCGGGGAGGTTGACGACGACTCGTTGGACGCCCGGCAACGCCCCCACGCCCTTCTCGATCGTCAGGGCGCAGTTGGCGCAACTCATCCCTTTGACCTGGAACGTCTGTTTTTCGAGAGAGGTTTCGACGGCAGTGTCCATTCTTGAGACCTCTTTATCCCTCCTCCTGCTCGCCCGGCTTGATCAGGTCCCGTTCGATCAGGGCGGTCTCGAGTTTCTGCACCGACTCGCGGAACTGCGACCAGGCATCGAGTGCGACGGTAATTCCTTTCTTACTGGGCAGGTATTCCCCGTCCTTCTCATAGAAAATTCGGATATCGGCGTACTCACGCCCTTTGAAGGCGGTGATACTGAACCGGTATTCTTCCTGGCTATTTTTCGAGAAGCTGGCGATCGTGTCGCTGGGTTCAGGCATAGCTGTTCACTCCTTCTCTCACAGACGTGATTCCCTGTCTCTGATCACGATGTCTTCATCTATCACAGTCGAGGGAGGCCACAAAATCTCGTAAGGATACGTTTCTAAATGATTTATAGGTTCTATTTCTACACTACGGCAACATTTTTGGTCTGTCAAGGAATTTTCATCTTGTCATGGGCCCCATTTTCTGCTATAGTAGAGTTGTTGTGTTCATCGGATGAGGGTCGCTGACCCCTGGATCGACCTCGGGAGCGAATGTATGGACTGGACGACATTGTATGCTGACCGGATGGCGCGCATCGGAGACTCGGCCATCATCGCACTGCTGAAACTCGCCGAACGACCTGACGTGATCTCGTTCGCAGGCGGGCTGCCCGACCCCAAGTCGTTTCCGATCCTCCGGATGAAGGAGGTGGTCGATTGGGTGCTCGACCATGAAGGGGCGGCGGCGTTGCAGTACGGACCGACCGCCGGCTACTCGAAGCTGCGCGAATGGATCGCCGACCGGATGGGGCGTCTGGAGCAGACGCCGGTGACGGCGGACGGGGTGATCGTCACGAGCAGCGGGGTCGAGGCGCTGGATTTAATCGCGAAGGTCTTGCTCAACCCCGGCGATACCGTGATCGTGGAAGCGCCCACCTACTTAGCCGCTCTGCACGTCTTCCGGAGCTATCAGGCGGAGCTGGTGGACGTGCCGATCGATGCGGATGGGATGATCATCGACGCGCTGGAGGAGCGACTGGCCGACCTGACCCGTCGCGGGATTCGTCCCAAGCTGCTCTACACCATCCCGACGTTCCAGAACCCAGCCGGGGTGACCCTGGCCGCCGACCGGCGGCGGCGGTTAGTCGAGGTCGCCGACCGGGCTGGCGTTCCGGTGATCGAAGACCCGGCGTACGGCGAGCTGCGGTACGAGGGGGACCGGCTCCCGTCACTCGTCTCGCTCAACCCTGAGGGGGTGTTGTTCGCCAACACGTTCTCGAAAATCTTTGGTCCCGGCGTCCGTCTGGGATGGATTACCGCCCCGCCCGGCGTGATCGCCCAACTCTGCCAGGCGAAGCAGGGGACTGACCAGTGCTCCAGCACCCTCGGGCAGCGGGTGGTGTACGAATACGGCCGGCGTGGACTGATCGAACGACAGGTCGCGGCCTCCCTGCCGCTGTACCGCGAAAAACGGGACTTGACCCTCGCCGCGATGGCCCGTTATTTCCCGTCTGGGGTGACGTGGACGCGGCCGGCCGGCGGGTTCTACTCCTGGGTCACCCTGCCCGACGGGGTCGAGACCGGCCCGATGCTCGAGTGGGCGATCGCCCATGAGCACGTGGCGTACGTCTCCGGCCCGCCGTTCTATGCGGACGGCCGTGGCGCCAACCAGTTGCGGCTCTGTTTCAGCTTCGTCGCCCCGGACAAGATCGAGGAAGGCATCCGACGGCTGGGGCGGGTCATCGAACAGCACATCGAACTGCGTCACCACCGGAGACGACGGGAATAGGACAGTGGTCGGTGGTCAGTAAAAACTTTCCTTCGTGTAGCGATGATGAAATGTTGCCGTAGATGTCGTACCGTTCTGTCTATCACGATCGTCTCATTCATCCTGATGAATGGCTGGGGGATTTGGTCATCCGGGCAGCCTCTGTCTGCCCAGCAGCAGCCCCAGCAGAAGCCATCAGCCTCGCTCGACCTGGAACGAGCCCAAAAGCCTCAGGAACGCCTGCGTTTGCTCCGTCAGGCCATCCGCCAGAGTCCGAAAGAGGCCAACCTCTATTACCAGGCCGGGCAGATCGAGGAACAATTAGGACATTGGGAAGAGGCGCTCAGGGATTACCAGACGGCGTTTCAGCGCAACCCCGAATTCGTCGACGCCTACTACCGGGCCGGGCACGTGTCAGAACGGCTCGGAGAGACGTACTTCTTGGGCAAGAGCCGGGTCGTGAAAAAACCCAACCTCCGGTACGCGATTTCTCTCTACCAGCGAGCCATCCGGCTCAAACCGGATTTCAACGACGCCTATTACGTCCTGAGTCTGGCTCACCTCATGGACGGCGACCTGCGCCAGGCGAGCGAGACGTGTCAACAGCTCTGCCAACTTGAACCGGAGTCCGGGCGGACACGCCAGCTCGTCCAGCGGATCTACGAGCAGTATCTGACCCACAACAAGAAACAGTGAGAGTGATTTCGTATGCCCTGCACCGGCTCACCCTTAGCTTTCATGACTGTGACCATCCTTCTTATGGCTCACAGTCTTGGAAACCTGCTCTGGCCTCCACTCGCCATCGCGCGCCAGCAGACTGAGAAGAGTCGGACGGATTCCTCGACGGTCACGAGCAGCATCGGCCGACCGGTCCAGAGTCCTCTCAGTCTTGATGAGATCCGCCAGGCGATTCGTCAGAACCCGAAAGACGCGAACCTGTACTACCGGGCCGGGCAACTCGAAGAAAAACGGGAGAATTGGGGCCAGGCGCTCAAGGATTATCAGACGGCGATCAAGCTCAACTCAAAGTTCGCCGACGCTCACTACCGGACCGGGATTGCCTGGGAGCAGACCGGGGAGATGTATTATGAAGGCAGACGGGTAGTGGGGGGGCCGCAGCGCAGTAAGGCGATCGATGCGTACAAGACGGCCATCCGGCTCCGGCCGGATTTCGCGGAGGCGTACTACCGTCTGAGCCTCGCGTACTTGATGGGCAACAACCTCCGCAAGGCCAACGAAGCCTACCAGCAACTCTCCCAGTTGGAGCCGGACACCGACCGGACCCGCCAGCTCTTACGGCAGATCTACCACCACCATCAGGAACAAGCCCAGAAACGGTGATCACCACCACGCTCGCTGAAGCGATGCGCGCGCTTCCTTCTTGATTTTCCACTGGGTGGTCACTTCGATCGCGGCGTTCCCCGGCACCTGGGCTCCGACGGCCGTCCGGGTATGGAACCCGATATCGGACCCGAAGACGAGCACCATCAGGTACGAGAAGCCCATGCCCGGGCCCGGGGTGTTGCCTTCATCCGGGGCGGTGTTGACATCCACGCGGGCATAGAGGAGTGCCTGGACTTTCGTGAAGTCGCCGATCGCGGCCTTGAGCCTGCCCAGGATCTGGAGTCCTACCTCCCACCCGGCCCAGAACCCCTCATCCAGACTCACATACCCGACCGCCGGGTTGCCCCCCACTTTGCCCTGTCCCGCCGTCATCCCGGAGAGGAACAGGAATCCCGTCTCCGCGTCGAACCGGACCGCCGCCAGCCGGCCGGGTTTCGACAGGTCGACTTTCGGAACCTTGATGCCCAGCTTCCTGATGCGGTCGTTGATGGACAGCCCGTCCAGTTGCTTCATCTTTGCGGTCAACTCGTCCGGGGTCATCGCCGGTTTGGTGCGTGCAGCCATGCCGTGCTCCTCTCTGGGTGGATGATGGATGATTGACGAAATTTTCGATTTTGGATTTTAGATTTTGGATTGAAGAGCCTTTGTGGAGAGAGCCACCAAGCACAACACCTCGCCGTTAATCCAAAATCTAAAATCCGGAATTATTTTTCTCTCTCGACGTAATCCTGAAAGACGAGGTGGAGCGCGTCGAGCAGGTGTTGAACCTTGAGGCGGAGTTCATCGCTCTCCAGATCGGTGATCGTCTCGAACGGAAGGGCGGTGTAGAAGCAGAACCACGGACGCTCGAAGAAATGATCCACCTCGTACCGCCCCGTCTCTCCCATATCGTCGAGCTCGACCTGGAGCATCTCGGTCAGGGTCTCCCCGCTCTCCAGTCCCCCATGTTCGATGGCGTCGTTGAGGCTCAGGTCCTGCGTGAGAAACCCCACCTGGATGACGCGATCCTGAGGGCAGAACGCGACCTCATAGCAGGACTCACGGCCGACCTCGAACCGCACGACGAACTCCGCCTCCTTCCTTCGCTCGGTCGTCACGTCCACGATCCGGACGAAACGGGGATCCCCCTCGAACAAATCGAGCGTCCATTCCCTGAACCTATCGGCCAATCGCTGTTCTATCTCTGACAATGCCATGATCGATCTGTCCTCCTCGCGTGATCGGCTCGAGTCATCCTTTTCCCATCGCACTTGCGGTCTGAGCAAGCGATGACCCGCTCGGCAGCCCTTATAATGCAGACAACGGGTTTCCGCTGTCAAGGGTGGAAATCACCACGCCGCCAGAAAACGCTTGACGTCGTTTCTTGTTTCCTGTAGTTTGCTGACCCGTAGCAATGATGTTGCTCCCTTGATCTCCTTCACATCAACCCTCTCCAACAAGGTGGTGTCACCATGAACCCGAAACAGGCGTTAATACACGGGCTGAACGAGGATTTGAAACGGGAACTGAGCGCGGTCATCCGGTATCTGTACCAGGCGAGCGTGGCCACCGGGATCATCGGCCACGAACTCCGGGAGATGTTGAAACAAGAGGTCGGCTCGGAGCTGGAGCACGCCAGATTCCTGGCGGACAAGGTCGCCGCCTTAGGCGGCAAACCGGATGTTACCGTTCCTCCCCTCGTTGAGCATAAGACCGCCCAGCAGATGGCGAAGTACGACCTGACCCAGGAACGTGAAGTCATCAAAGCGTATACCGAACGAGTGAAACAAGCGGAGACCGCCGGGGAGCTCGGCCTGAAAGTGCACCTCGAGAATATGCTCTCGGAAGAGACCGACCACGCCGAGGAACTGGAGCGGCTGATCAGGTAAGACCGATTACGGGTTGCGGATTTATCGGTCAGCAATTCAAGAGCAATAGTCTCAGGAGGGGCGGCTATGGAGACGCACGAAGACCTCACACAGTCTGTCGAAGGTGGGGATGGGATCTTTGTCATCCGGGGGAGCGGCAATTGCCGTGAATGGAACGGGATTCACTACAAGATGGGTCTGTCGGCGAAGAACGTCGGCGCGCAGAAGCTGTCGATGAACGTCGCCACCGTCCCGCCCGGCGGGGTGGCGTACGCCCACGTTCACGTGGGGTTTGAGGTCATGCTCTACCTTCTGCACGGCCGGGTGCGCCACGAGTACGGGCCTGGCCTCAAGCAGGTGATCGACAACGAGGCCGGGGATTTCATCTACATCGAACCGGGAGTCCCCCACGAGGTGTTCAACCTGAGCGACACTGAACCGGTCGTGGCCGTGGTGGCGCGCTCCGACGCAGATGAGTGGCAACACATCATCCCGTACGACCGGAACAGCCTGTAAATCTTGTACTTCATGGGGGCCTGTTGTCTCGAAAGCTCACGAAAAGCTAACCAATTCGTGTCAAGTCCCGCTGAGCGTCCATCCTCATCCCACATTTCTTGTCGGACCTCTTGACACGCGAGACCAGATTTCTTATATTGGTTGGTGAAGATATCCCCCCTGTCCCTTCGGGGGCAGGGCGCGAGACCAAGTCCTTCGGGGCTTGGTCTCTGCTTTTTTACCCACTGTAAGCCTCTCAGAACGCCTCATGCGAACGTCTGTCTATATTGATGGGTTCAACTTGTATTACGGCGCTCTCCGAGGGACGCCATACCAATGGTTAGACCTGAACAAAATGTGTTGCACGATCCTCCCCAAACACCAGATACACACCATCAAGTACTTCACGGCCCGAGTGAGCGCCCGACCGAATGATCCCGGTCAATCTGCGCGTCAGCAAACCTACCTGAGAGCCTTACGGACGCTTCCCAACGTTGAGATCATCTTCGGGCATTTTCTGACGCATGAGGTGTACATGCCGCTCGCCGGGTGTCCCCCTCAGAATCAGCAGTATGTCAAGGTCATCAGAACCGAGGAGAAAGGGTCGGATGTCAATCTGGCGGCTCATCTGCTGAATGATGGGTACAAAGGGGAGTACGAGGTGGCGGTGGTGATCACGAATGACTCGGATTTACAGGCACCCATCAGAATTGTCCGTCAAGAGTTACAACTTCCTGTGGGCATCCTCAACCCGTACAGGCAGGCCAGCCGTGAACTGGTTCGCCATGCCTCCTTTGTCAAGACCATCCGGAAAGGGCTGCTCGCTGCCAGCCAATTTCCACCCACCTTGCAGGATTCAACGGGGTTGTTCTCGAAACCGAGTACCTGGTAGGGGTATAATTGACCCCCAAAACTGGACCACGTGCTAAGATTGATGAGAAAGCAAAATCTTCCTCAGCAAAGCCTAAAAGAGGTCGTCTGAAAAAGCTAACCAGTAGCTAACGAACTTGACATCACAGGACGGTTTTCTATAGATTAGACAAAAGAGGGGCAAGAACGAAACACAGACACCACAACACGTTGTGGAATCGGCATGATGAGGCGCTCTCGGCTGTGTGGAAGGCAACACATCATCCCGTACGATCGGAACAGCCAGGCGTGATGAGCGATGGACGGCCGATGAGGGTTCGGACTGACCCTGGCTTCGCCCGCGAACAGGACGAGCGTGACGAACTGGCCGGGTTCCGGTCGCGGTTCGTCATCGATGATCCCGCCCTGATTTATCTCGACGGCAACTCGCTCGGCCGGCTCCCTGTCGAGAGTGCGACTCGCGCCCAGCGGTTGGTTGGGGCTGAGTGGGGGCAACGGCTGATTCGCGGCTGGAACGAGGGATGGCTCGGTCTGGCTGAGCGTGTGGGGGCGAAGCTCGCCCGCCTGGTCGGAGCCGCCGAGGATGAGGTTATCGTCGCCGACTCGACGTCGGTCAACCTCTTCAAGCTGGTCGCCGCCGCCTTGCAGGCTCGTCCAGGCCGGACGGTCGTCATCACGGATGACCTGAACTTTCCCTCAGACGTCTACATCCTCCAATCCGCCCTGAAGCTGGCCGGGCCGGCGCATCGTCTGGAGATTGTTCGCTCCCCCGACGGCCTGACGGTGCCCATCGAGACGCTGGCTGGGGCGATCGACTCCGATACCGCCCTGGTCGCGCTGTCGCACACCGCCTTCAAGAGCGGGTCTGTGTACGACATGGCTACCGTGACGGCGGTAGCCCACCGTGCGGGCGCGCTCATCCTCTGGGATGTGAGCCATTCGGTCGGCGCGATGCCGCTGTCGCTCGATCAGGCGGCCGTCGACCTGGCGGTGGGGTGCACGTACAAGTACGTGAACGGCGGGCCCGGCGCGCCGGCGTTCCTGTTCGTTCGCCGCGACCTGCACGACCGTCTGCACAACCCCATCGCTGGCTGGTTCGGCCACCAGGCTCAATTCGAGTTTACTTTGGAATACCGCCCAGCGCAGGGGATTCGGCGATTCCTCACCGGCACCCCCAGCGTCGTCTCCCTCGCCCTCATCGAGCCCGGCGTCGACCTGCTGCTCGAGGCTGGCCTTGAGCGGGTGCGAGCCAAATCCGTGCGCCAGACCGATTACCTGATCGCCCTGTGGGAGGCGCTCCTCGCGCCGGTCGGGTTCACTCTCCACTCCCCCCGCGACGCCGCGAGACGCGGGTCGCACGTCTCCCTCGGCCATCCTGACGGCCTGCGGATCGACCGGGCACTCATCGAGCAGATGCACGTCATCCCCGATTTCCGCTACCCGGATCACATCCGGCTCGGCGTCGCCCCGCTGTACACGACGTATACGGAGATACACACCGCCGTCATGGCGCTGCGCACAGTGGTCGTGGAGCGGCTGTATGAGCAGTATCCGGCGACACGGCGCGGGGTGACGTAGCGGTCTCTCGCAAGGGCGCAGCGCGCTACGCCCCTACTTCTTGATCCTCACTTCTACCCTCTGTTTCCCCGGAGCGATCCGGCAGATCACCACGCCATTGGACAGGCCGTCCCGGTCGCTCCTGGCCGGGACCCACTGGCCGAACGTCTTGACGACCCCGCGCGCCCGCGTGTCTACCCGTGGGACATCCCACACCGCGATCGGGAATCGCTCATAGGACTGCGCTGATTCGACCTCATACCGGTAGATGACGTGCCCACGCTCATCATGGACGGTTGCGTGGATCGTCACTCCAGCCAGATCAAGCATGGGCGCGCGCTCCGTCGCCGGGACCGTCCACGGCGGCGTGTAGTCATACAGGAAGGCCGGCTTCGGGCCGGGCCGGAGGAAGCCCGCTTTGAGGGACTCGTTCTCGATCACGAGGGCATCAGGAAACCGCTCCCCGATGTCGTGCGGGCGGTCGAGGTCGCCCTCCTGTGTGCGGGGCAGTCCGGTTAAGGTATCCGTCAGGTACACCGTCGTCTCGGGTGTAGCGGTGAACCGGCGAAGCCAGTATCTGGCCACATCCGCCTTGTGCGCGAACACCAGCCGGCTCGTCCTGGGTTTCCCGGACAGGTACTGAATGGTCAGCCGGTTCATCTCCACGGTGTCGAATTCGTCGCCCTCGATGGCGACCGAGAAGACGAACGGGGCCGACTGGCCGGCGTTGGCGATGAGGTCATCGATTAGCGCGTAGAAGCGACTCATGTCGTCCGGCGACGCCCACCCCCGGAGCCGGTAGACGTCGGGGTCGAGGACGACAGGAGAGCCGGACCGGGCGAGCAGGGTGTGCCCGCTGTGGGCGGGGAACCCGATGACTGCGTCGTCCGTCTTGCGGGCCGGCTTGCGGAAATCATCCTTCGCCATGTAATACGGCCGCTCCGGCAGACCGAACTGGCGGATGGTCTGGCCGGTCGCGTCGTCGACGACATCCTGATGGGGACACAGCCCGCCGATGCCCAGCACCCCGGACCGCCGGGCAGCCCGGACGATGGCGTTGCCGGGGGTGTGCATGTCGATCACCTCCGGCGCGCCGAACCCCAGGGCATCCCATCGCTCCCGCAACGCCCGCAGCGCCGCCGCCGCCTCGTCGTCCGACAGGCTGTGCAGGTTGGGGTCGCGCCGGCCCGCAAACCGCGAGTCGAGCGCATACAGCCCCATCCCGTCGAGGAAGGGGATGACCGCATCCCCGTAGAGCGCATGGAACGCACGGAGGGTCTTGTTGACGTCCCAGTCCGGATCGACTGACCGCTCATCCGTGATCATCGCGTCGTAATCGACCGGCAGGCTGTTCGGGTGAAAATCCGGGTGGTACAGGTCGAGCTGGTTGCCTCGGGCGTGGCGGCTGGAGGCGATCGGCGTCCAGAAGGTGCAGACGGCGTACGACTCGTCGATCACCGCGAACGAACGGAAGAGGTCGCCGAATCGCACCCGGTAATTCCCCGGCTGTTCCGGCTCGAACGTGACCGTGCCCCGTTTTTCCTCTCCCTCATCCCGCCAGACGATCCGTACCCCCTCGCCGACTGTAAACTCACGCTCCAGATAATTGGCGGTGACTTCAAGCGTCAGCGGGAGGTACTCTAATCGGCTCGTCAGATGGATGGTGATCGACTCGCCGAGATGGATCAGGCCGGGGTCGACGGTGATCGATTCGCCGAATTCGCGCATCGGACCTGGGTTCATGCGGGTTGCTGGGAATGAACAGGGATGGGCAGGATGAACAGGATAGACAAAGAAATCCTATTTTACGACTTTCTTATGAATTTTGACGACCAAAATCGGTAAAGACCTGTAGGGGCGAATCTGGTATTCGCCCCGATGCGGGCGATCACAAGGATCGCCCCTACGGATGACCTGTTTTGATTATCAAATCTCATTAGAACGCCTACTACTCCACATCGCATAACAGCAGCGGCGGAATCTGATAATTCGTGATCTTCGGGTTAGGACCGACGTAGCTCTGTGCCCGTTCAAGCGCTTCCGGCAGGCTGTCCGCCGTCTCGAACCCCATGATGTCCGCCGGACGCTTCGTTCTTGGTTTCACGACGATCACCTTGCCAAGATAACTGAGCGCGTAGCAGCCCCAGTACCACATGTAGAACGGATGCACGCCGTGGTAGGCGTAAGAGTGCCGGTACAAGTCGATGTACTTCGGGTTGTACGCGAACTCCTGCTCGTACTTCTGTTCAACTGTCTTCGGATCCCGCGTGTCCGTCAGGACCCGGTTATAGAATTCAATGTACGACGGATGGTTGACTGGATGGAAATCTTCATGCAGCGGATAGAGTAAGATGTACACCCCGTCCCGCCGGATGAGCGGCTTGCCCCGGTAGAAGTTGAAAAAATAGCCGAGCGCGAGGCACATGACGAGGATGGGGTTCATGATCGAATTGACGTTGTACGGGCAGATGTACGGGACGCCGATGACGACGATGTCCGCCTGGCCGTTGACCAGCACGACTTGCTGTCTGTAGATGTTGTTCAGCGTCTTCTCGTGGACGAAGTTCGTCCGGCCGGCATGGATGCCGGTCAGCCCGTAGGGTGCGTACATCTTGAAGAAGATGTCCCGTTTGAGGGAGGCGGGGAGCAGATCGGTCGACAGCTTATTGACGTGCAGGTTGAGCGTGTCGAGCAGGTTGAACCGGTGGTGCGGTTTTCTGAGGAACGTCAGCCAGTGCGGCACCCCGTCGTTATTCAGCGTCGTCTCGATCGTGAAGATGTTCATGTGCTCGGCGACCACCTTGCCCATCCGGTTGCACGAGTGGTGCATGGCGGAATGGGGTGGGTCGAAGTACGACAACGAATGCATCAGCGTATCGACGGTGTGGTGGTACCGGAGGCTCCGGTAGGTGCCCAGGCCGACCGGGACGGACTTGTTCCCGCCGTCCATCGAGACGAGGTTGATGTTGACGTAGATGAGCAGGTCGGATTCGACCGCCCGGCGGTTGATTTCGATCTCCTCTCCCTTTTCGGTCTTTCCCAGGAAGACGTTCCCATCTTTGTCCTCTGCATCGTGGTTGTACAACCGGTCTGGCGCGAAAGCATCGTAGATTGTCGAGCCGAGGACGCGGCGGAGTTCTTCCGGCGTCATCCGCCGGTGGAGGGACGTGGCCGCGATGAGATGGATGTCGGTCACCCCGGCGGCGGCGAGTTTCTTCAACACCGAGGTGATCACCCGTTGGCGGATGTCGGGCGTGGTCATCGGCGGGAGCGGGAGCGAGATGTCATCGAACGCGATCGTGACTTTCATCCCCGTCCTGAGCTGGGCGGACAACGGGTCGCAGCCGAGCGGATGCTCGAGCGCATGCTCGATGGCCTGGTCCACGTCCTGAATCGCGCGGAGCGGCGGCGGAGGATAGATCACGCGCGTGCCCACGGGAAGGGACTCAGACATGAACCCTTCCCCGTAATGGAACAGAATCTTCTCCGATTTTTTCTCGACATATCTGATGCAGTCTGAGCGAGTATACAACGGAGAGTCAGGCATGAACACATCCCTTCTATGCGCGACGAAGGACGGATCAACGGAGAGGAAACGAGAACGTCACAATATAATCATCATGACGGGAGCGCAGACAGCATTTTTTTGCTCGTCACTGGTCACTCGTCACTGCCTTGATCACCACCAACGTCACATCATCGTACTGCGGGGCCTCTCCCTGGAAGTCGGCGACGGCCCGGCTGATCCCCTCTAAGATCGTCGCTGCACTGCCTGATCGGTGATCGGCTGCGACGGCTCGTAGTCGATCCTCCCCGAACAAGTCGTCCGTCGCGTTCATCGCCTCGGTCACCCCATCGCTGTAGAAGACGAGGAAATCCCCTGGATGGAAGACGACCCGCTGATCCTGGTAGACGGGATCGCCGACCAACAAGGGATCGAGCCCCAGGGGTGGGCCTGCGCCTGGGACCTCGGAACCGGTGCCATCAGCTCGAACCAGCAAGGGACACGGATGACCGGCATTCGCAAGAGTCAGGGTGCGCATCGATGGGTCGAACACCCCACAACAGAACGTCGCGAAGACTTCGGGTGGGGTGGAGTGCTCCAGTCCATCCCCGATCCGGCGCATCAGGTCCGCCAGCGATTGCTCGCGTTCCAGCTCCGCCAGGAAGAGCGCCCGGAGGGTGGCCATCGTCAGGGCGGCCGGGACGCCCTTCCCGGAGACATCCCCCAACGCGACCCACGTCCGGCCGGAGCGATTCTTCAGCAGGTCGTAGTAGTCCCCGCCGACGCCACGGGACGGCCGGGTCGTCGCAGCGATGTCGAACCGCTCGACCGGCGGTAATCGCTTCGGCAGGAGGTGCTGCTGGATGCGTGTAGCCACGGCGACCTCCTTCTCCAGTCGCTGCTTTTCCAGCGCGTCACCGTACAACCGGGCGTTCTCGATGGCGATGGCAGCCTGGGCGGCGAACCCGGCTAACAGCCGGCGGTCATGCTCCCCGACCCGATCCCCCGCGCTCATCCGCTCGGCCACCAGCGTCCCGATTCCCTGGTTGCCGACGTGCAGGGGCGCGGTCACGAACGACTGGATGCCGATCCGCCGCATCACTTCCCTGTCCGCGCTGACTGGGGGGATGTTGACGTTTTCGACTAAGATCGGCCGGTTTTGTGTGACCGTCAACACGACAGCGACATCCTCTTGATCCAGCCCGTACTCCAGGCGTGACACGAACGGAAAGGCCTCGGGCGCCACGCCCGAGCACCCCCGGAAGCGCAGCAGACCGGCGTCTTCGTCGACGAGCATGAGAAATGAACGCTCGAAGCCGAGGGTCTGTACGATCCCGTCTAAAATCCGCTGGATGACCTGATCGAGGTCGAGCACCGACGTGATGACCGTGCCGATCTCGCACAGCGTGCTCAATTCCCGCATGCGTTGATCTAAGGAGACCTGCATTTCGTACTTGTCCACCGCCAGGCGGATGTCCGTCTCCAGGTCGCGCGGCTCCCACGGCTTCGAGATGTAGCGGTGGATCTGTCCGGCGTTGATCGCCCCGATGATCGCGTCGAGGTCGGCATACCCGGTCAGCATCATCCGGACGCTGTGCGGGGCGACGGTCCTGGAGCGTTCCAGGAACTCGACCCCGGTCATCGCGGGCATCCGCTGGTCGGAGATGATCAACGCCACGTCGCGCTGGGACAGCAGGTCGAGGCCCGCCGCGCCGCTCGTCGCCGTCAGCACGTCGTAATCCTGCTCTAAGGAGAGTTGCAGGGATTGCAGGATATCCGGTTCATCGTCCACGATCAGGACGGTGCGGCGGCGTTCAGGCATGGATGACTCCTCTGACTGAGCGTTAGAACGTTTGAACGTTGGCACGTTAGAACGTTCTAACCAGATTTGCAATAACGTTCCAACGTTTGAACGTTCTAACGTTCTAACGTTTCTTTGATCGGCAGGACGATCGTAAACGTGCTCCCCTGCCCGATCTCGCTGTCCACTTCGATCCGCCCACCGTGTTTCTCGACGATCCCGTAGCTGATCGACAGGCCCAGGCCGATGCCCTGGCCGACGGGCTTAGTCGTGAAGAACGGCTCGAACAGGTGGGAGCGGTGTTCGGGAGCGATCCCCTGGCCGTTGTCCCGGACGGCAACCCGGACGGTCTGATCGTCATCGACTCGCGTCGTAATCCAGATGTCTCCGTGGCCCGGGATGGCGTCGATCGCGTTCGACACGAGGTTCATGATAACCTGATTGAGCTGTCCCGTGTAGCATTCGACGGGCGGGAGATTCCCATACTCACGGTGCAGGGTGATGCGATCCTTCAAGCGATGCTCGAGCAATGCCAGGGTGCTGTCAATCCCTTCGTGCAGGTCGACCATCTTCCGTTCCACTTCATCCAGGCGGGAGAACGTCCGCAGGCCGAGGACGATGCGTTTGATCCGTTGCGCTCCGTCGGCGCAGCTCTCGATCAGCCGGTCGAGGGTCTGGAACGCGTTCGAGGCGTGGTCGGCGGCGTCCGGGGCGAGAGAGGCCGACTCACAGACGGTCTTCACCATGCCCACGTAGCGCCGGAAGTGGTCCATGTTGGCGTAGATGAAGCTGATGGGGTTGTTGAGTTCGTGGGCGACCCCGGCGACGAGTTTCCCTAAGGCGGCCATTTTTTCGGAGTGCACGAGCTGCGCCTCGGCCGCCTGGAGTTGTGCCAGTGCCTCCTTCAGGCTGTTCCGTTCCTGTGCCAGTTCCCGCTGCAGCCGGCCGATCCGGAGGGCGCTTCGGATGCGGGCGTGGAGGTCGTCCGGTTCGAACGGCTTGGTGATGTAATCATCCGCGCCCGCGTCCAGCCCGTTCACTTTGTCCTCTAAGTGGGCCTGCGCGGTGAGAAGGATGACCGGGGTGATGACATGGCGTTCGGAAGCCCTGAGCCGCCTGACCACCTCCAGCCCGTTCAGGCCGGGCATCCGCACGTCCAGGAGGATCAGGTCGGGGGCGCATGCGTCGGCTTTCTGCAGCGCCTCGATGCCGTCCTGGGCCGTGACGACGTCGTAGTCCTCCTCCAGTTCCTGTTCGAGCAGGTCGAGGTTGGACGATTCGTCATCAACGATGAGAATAGTGGGTTTGTCCGGCATGAGATGCCCTCTCAGGCCTTCCTGTGGGGTTTCAACACAATCATACTACTAAGTCCTTGTCTGCGGCGGGAACTTTGTGAATAAAGGGTGCTTTGCCGTGCCGTTCCGCCTCTTGTAATACGGTTTTGAAATCTTTGCCATGAGCCACAACAGCCTCTCCGATGATAGCAATATACTCACCGGTATATTGGGTCTCTAACTCCGGATGGGTTAGAAACCAACTGTATTCTTTCGGTAACATCTGTTGCTCCTCTCCAGCCCCGTTCACGGGGCTTCGTCCATTCAGCCCACCGCTTCGGCAGCGGGCGAAAGAGGCAACTCGGATGCCCTCTCAGTCTCCGAGCAACCGTTGGACCTTCGCGTACAGCTCCTCCACGTCGATCGGCTTGGTCAGGTAGGCGTTACACCCCGCTTTCAGGGCGCGCCGGTCGTCCCCGGCCATCGCGTGGGCAGTCACGGCGATGATGGGCACGTCCCGGAGGGCTTCCATCGCCCGAATGCGAGCGACCAGCGCCCAGCCATCCAGTTTGGGCAGCGACAGGTCGGTGAGGATCAGGTCCGGGCGCTCCGTCTCGGCGAGTGCCAGGCCCTGGAGGCCATCGACTGCCTCGACGATCGCGTAGTCCTCCTCCAGGAGCTGCACGATCAGGTCGCGGTTCATCTCGACGTCTTCGATGACGAGGATTTTTTTCATGGCCTAACCCCCCGCAACTCGCGGAGCAGCGCGTCCCGATCCAACCCGGCCTTCTGCAGCACGCCACTCACGCGCTCCCGCAACAACGTCCGCTCCCTCTCGCTCAAGTCCTTTGCGGTCACCACCACCACCGGAATCGCCCGCAGCGCCGGGTCGGCCTGCAACCGCTCGATCACCGCAAACCCGTCCAGCTCCGGCATCAGCAGGTCGAGCAAGATCGCGTCGGGACGGACACTCTGGATCATGGTGAGCGCTTCTTGCCCATCAGCCGCCGTCCGCACCCGGTAGGCCGTCCCCTCCAGCATCTGCGTCAGCAGACTCCGCACGTCCGGGTCGTCGTCCACGATCAGGACGTCGTGCCGGTCCGCCCCCGCCAGCCGCGCCAACGCGGCCAGCAGCACCTCCCGCCGAATCGGCTTGACCAGATACTCCTGCACTCCCAGCCGGGAGGCCAGCACCCGGTTCTCCACGACCGAGATCACGATGATCGGAATGTCCTGCGTCTCCGGGTCGGTCTTCAGCGTCGCGATCGCCTCCCAGCCGTCCTTCCCCGGCAGGAGAATGTCCATCAGCACCGCCGCCGGATGGAGCGCCTTCACCTGAGCAATCCCCTCGTCCGCATTCCCCGCGCCTACGACCCGATAGCCCGCCTCGGCCAGGTCCTCCTGCACCAGAGTGATCACGTTCGGATCATCATCGATGGCGACGATAAGAGGTTTCAGGTTCCAGGTTTCAGGTTCCAGGGCGGCCTTCGGTTGATCGGGGGTTTGCAACCTGGAACTTGGAACCTGGAACTTGGAACTCTCCCCGTACCGCATCGGCACCCGCACCGTAAACGTCGAACCTGTGCCCACCTCGCTCTCGACCGTGATCGTGCCGCCTAAGAGTTCGGTCAGTTTCTTCGTGATCGACAATCCCAGGCCCGTGCCCCCGTACCGCCGGGTCGTCGACCCGTCCACCTGCCGGAACTCCTCGAAGATGTACTCCAGCGCCTCCGGCGGCATCCCGATGCCCGTGTCCGCGACCGCGATCGCCAGCAAGGCGGCCTCGTCGTGCGTGACCCGCACCGTGACGGAACCCGATTCGGTGAACTTGAGGGCATTGCTCAGCAGGTTGATGATGATCTGCTTCAGCCGGGCTTCATCCGTGTGGGCCGACCCGACGTCGTCAGCGATCTCCTGCGTGAGCCTCACCCCCGCCTTGACCAGCGGACTGACCGTCGCGCAGCAGGTGGTGATGAGCTGTTGCACGTCGCAGGGCGCGGCCTGGATATCCACCCGGCCGGCCTCGATCTTGGACAGGTCGAGGATGTCGTTGATGAGGGTGAGCAGGTGATCCGCGCTCAGCTTCACCTTCTCCAGGTTCTCCCGCTGCCGCGCAGGCAGCGCCTCCGCCCCCCGGTCCGTGGCGAACCAGATATTCCCGTCCCGGTCCTCGAAAATGTTGCGTACCTCGCCAGCCAGGCCGGTGCTCCGGTCGAAGGTCGTCCAGCGCCACCGCTCCAGCACCGGGTCGGGCGAGGTCACGCGGAGCGCCTCCACCGCCAGGGCAGGGGAATTGCAAAATGAAAATTGCAAAATGCAAATTGCAAACAGACCCAACCCCCTAACCCCCTTCCCCGAGGGGGAAGGGGGAACAGGCATGTCTTCTCCCCTCTCCCTTCGGGAGGGCAGGGGTCGCGACCTCATGGGAGCGACAGGTTGGGTGGTGGGTCGGGGGAG
>JACQVL010000328.1 GCA_016209865.1 Candidatus Latescibacterota bacterium
GACGTGGTCCGCGGCACCGATGCCACTGTCAACGCCAGCGTGCTGCGCGATGATCCAGTCCAGGCGTTTCGCTGCAACGTCGTCGGCGCGTACAACATTGCGGTCGCGGCGGTGGCGTGCGGCCTCCGCCGCCACGCTCACTCCGGGCCCCAGGCAGTGGCGGGCGCCTATGCGCACGACTTCGACCTATCCGACGAGGTGCCGATGCGGCCTGGTGATAACATCTACTGCATTACCAAATACCTGGCGCAGGAGATCTGGCACGTCTTCGCGGACGAGTACGATCTCGAAGTCATGGTCATTGGTGGCGGCGATCTGGCTGGCGCTGACGTCGGCCCCACCTGGTCGGAGGTGTGCAAGGCCATCCGATTGGGTCTGCACGTACCATCGTTCCCTCGGCCGTACGAGGTCTTCAACTTCATCTCCGACCAACCGAACGGCAAGTATTCGGGCGAGAAGGCCGCGCGCATTCTGGGCTTCCGGCCACGCGACGACCTGAAGGAGAAGTGGCTGCGGAAGTTCGAGTAAGGGAAGATCCTTTGCCCTGCCTAGTGCAAGTTCATAGGACATAGTTGGAAACACATGAATATGGATACGCACTTGCGTGGGTATGACAGATTGTTTCAGCGTTTTATAACGTATTATCCATTCCAAGTAGGTCTCCGGTTTTTGCACTAGGAGATAGATGCACTCCGGACAGAATAGTCTGGATCACTATAGTGCTTAGCGCCCTAACAAGCCATTGCAACAGAAAGGGCTTCGCGTCGCTTCGCCCTTCTGTTGAATGGCAGGCCGTTTGGATGTTATCTTAGAGAAAGAGGAGATCATGAGCCTTCTCTGTTGAGAGGAGCACAGCGTCATGGAAAGAGGGTGGGTTAGGCGGCTCGAGGCTGTCGCCGATGCCATCAAACGCTATCCGGCGTTCAGAGCTCAGGCGTGCGCAGATTATCCAAGCCATGCATCTTTTCGGGCCTGGCGACGTACAATCCAAATGAGCCTCGCCCTTGCGACCATGGGCGCGTGTCCGAGACCGCGTGCCTTTCGCTCCCGCTCTCCGGCACGGCTCACCCCCCTGGGGCCGTCGGTGCCTCCGGCGTGGAGCCCCCGGTGCTAGACTGGAGGAGATCCTCATGAAACTGGCCGGACTCGCCTTCGCCTTCCTCTTGGGGTGTCTCCCCTCCATGGTCGCGGGGGGTCAGAATCCCGTTGTTCCCGCCCTGCGTCCGATGACCGGGCTCTCCCAGGCCACGCGTGATTCGCTGGCCCAGGTCGAGCGGGAACTCCGCCGCCGGCTCAGGCCCCCGGCGCAGGCCCTGGGCACCCTGCCCTATACCATGCGGCGGGTGATCCCGGACGCGACGCGACGCTACTCCGGTCGGATGCTCAAACCGGATACGACCATAGCGTATACCATTCGGCAACTCGATCCGACACGACCGTTTTTGCCAGGGCCACCCCCGGGGTGGCTCCCTAGGTCTGAGAAGAAATAGTGGCCCCCGGTATCATCGTGTCTGGTCATGAATGATAGAACCGCCTCACGCTGGGCGTCAAGCGACGGCTTCCAGCGTCCGTTCGTGCCTCGCTCCCGCTGCCAGCCGTCGCTTGACGCCCAGCGTGAGGCAGGAACGCAACCCATTGTCCACGGTTCGTTCATTCATGGTCAACGAAGGGCGATGAGTCATGCCAAACCGATTCGTTCGATGTGCGGGGCTGCTCGGGGTGGTCTTCACGGCGACCGTCACGGCGGGGGCACTCACACATCACGACACCGATGCGCTGGAAACCGCGCGACGCCTGTATCCGCCGGAGGTGACGCGCAGCCTGCTCGTCGGCACGATTCCACCGCCTCCGGGGTTCGACCGCGCGATGGCCGAGCGAGTCGGACCAACGCGGCTGGAGGCGCTGCGCTCAGGAAACGAGGTCCCCAGCGGCGTCGAGAACGATGCGGCTGCGCTCGTTCTGCTGCGGCTGAACATCGATCCCCACCGCCTGAAACCCGTGAGGGCCTCGCGCGCCACCGTGCAGTTCGTGCGCTCCGTCTATCCGGTCGCCCGCGGAAACACCTCGGGGTTCTTCCGGACCGGTCAGGACGCGGACCTCATGCTGTCGGGCATCGATTTCAACAACGCCGGAGGCCCGTTGCTGTTCAACCATCCGATGGGCATCGCCAGCGACGGCACACGGCTCTTGCTGGCCGATACCTACAACAACCGCGTGCTGATCTGGAAGACGCTGCCGAACGGGAATGTCCCGCCCGATCTCGTGCTGGGACAGGAAGACTTCATCAGCAACAATCCGGGGACGGGGCGCGACCAGATGAACTGGCCGGTCACCGTCGCCACGGACGGCCAGCGCATCCTCGTCGCCGACACCGACAATAACCGGATTCTGATCTGGCATCACTTCCCCACGAAGCACGGCACGCCGGCCGACCTGGTGCTGGATGGCGAATGGGACGGCGAGCGGAACATCGAGGTGAGCAACGCCCGTTTCCATTGGCCGTGGGGGGTGTGGACGAACGGCGAAAAGATGGCGGTCAGCAGCACGGGCGGCGGCGGCGTGCTCATCTGGAACCGTTTTCCGTCGCAGGACAACCAACCCGCCGACCTGGTGCTGCGCGGCGGTGGCAAGCTCGGGACGCCCAGGACGATCACCAGCGACGGCACGCGCCTCATCGTCGGCGACCATAATCCTCGCATGGGGGGGATCGACAGCGGAACCTTCTTCTGGAAGACCTTTCCCACACGGGATGACCAGCCCTTTGATTTCTATCGCACCGATCCCCAGCGCGGTCCGTGGTTGCGCGGAACGTTCACGTCCGACGGGAAGCTGGCGCTGTTAGGCAGCACGCTCTTCATCTGGAACGCGTTCCCCGAGGACGAACGCGACGATCCCGACCTCGCCGTTCGCGGATTCGACTTCCGGCCCGGCGACCACACCGGCGTGGCGGCGGCGGGTGGACGGCTCTACGTGGTAACGGGCAATATCAACAAGGTCCTGGTGTATAAATCCCTCCCGACCACACCCGACCAGCGGCCCGACTTCGCCATCGGCAGCCCGGATCTGGCGACGAACACGCTCGAGACCCATTTCATCATCAGCAACCCGGCGCCCGCCTCCAACGGGAAGAGCCTGTTTGTGGCATCCGATTTCGACCGGAAACTGTACGTGTGGAAACAATTGCCAGACCACAGCGGCGCGCATCCCGATCTCGTCTACACCCTGGACTTCGGGCCGTGGGAC
Source organism: Candidatus Latescibacterota bacterium (assembly GCA_016209865.1). Taxonomy (GTDB): domain Bacteria; phylum JAAXHH01; class JAAXHH01; order JAAXHH01; family JACQVL01; genus JACQVL01. The sequence goes on from JACQVL010000328.1 coordinate 3,244, forward strand.
ATCGCCGTGTGGCAGGAGCGGCTGGTGCTCGCTGGCGGGCGGACGGTGGCGGTGTGGAACACGCTGCCGCTCGATGGCCACCCGCCGGATGTGATCTTCGACGAGCGCATCGGGAGCGTCCGGCTGGAGGAGATTCGCGGCGTTGCGTTGGACGATCGTTACTTCTATCTGGCCGACCACCGGGCCGGCAAGGTCTACGTATGGAAAGGGATTCCCTCCGCGGAATCGGAGCCGGTGTGTGCGCTGAATGTGGAGCAGGCGTGGCGGCTTTCCAGCGACGGCCACTACCTGACGATCGCCACCGCGTTTCGCCACATGGTGGTGATTTATCCGGTCGATGACCTGGAATTCAATCGCCGCTCGTGGGTTGTCGGGATGCCCGCCGGTGAAGGGCGCCCGGGGCCGCGCATGTTCAACGGCGTGGGCGAGGCGGTCGCCGCCGAGGGACACCTGTTCGTGGCCGAAGGGTTCAATCGCGTGCATGTCTGGCGTCGCATCGAAGACGCGCTGACCGGCAAATGGGCCGACGTGCTCCTCGGCCAACGCGATGTTGAGAGCATCCGTCCGGAGATCGGCCGCAACCGGCTGCACACCCCTGCGGCGCTCTCCTTCGATGGCAGGTACCTGTGGGTGGGGGAAACCAAGTTCTCTGAACGCATCCTGCGCTTCAGCCCTATGCCCTGATGCTCCTGGGGCAACGCGCCGAGAAGGCGAACGATGAAGGCGGCTCGCTTTTCCGGACGCCACGTGTTCGGCAGCCCGGAGCACGCTGGTGAGGTGCTTCGACAGTTCACAGGCCCGGCTTTCGGCACGAGCGCAGTGACGATCTCTTCTTGTCACACGCGTCTGAGGACAGAGATGCTCGTGCTGGGCTGCTCTACTCTGCGTTGTCTGGTTCGATGAGGCTGTTCTTGAGTTGGGTGACAGAAGGAGCATTCTGATGCGCATCATTCGTGTGATACTCTCCATCGTTAACGTTCCGGAACGGCATTGGTGGTGGTCTGACGATGTGTATGGTCAGCCGCGCCATCAGCGGGCGGAACATGGGATCGCAGAAGTTGAGACGGACGAGGGATTGACTGGCCTGACGCAGAGGCGCGGAAACGACGCCCGAAGCGCGCATCAGGTATGTAACCGACCGGGTTGAAGCCATTCACCGGGTGTTGCCGGACATGGTGGTCAGGCCTGACCTACGCTGGCGGCTTCGAGACGTGTGGGTGGCTCAGGAGCTCGCTCGTCGTCTGCAGGGGTATCCGATCGATTGTCTGGAAAGTCCGAATGAGCCTGCCGGAGCACTGGATCGGCCAGTTCGCTGCGCTGGGGGAGCAGCACGAGACGTTCGTCGTGCCGTACCGCTATGGGGACTGCGGCTGGTTCGACGACCAGCCGATGTCGCCCATCTACCCGGTGGCGCTCTGGAGCCTGTCGATGCAGCAGGAGGACTGGGATCGAATCGAGTACATTCGCCGGGAGAGCCAGTACGACTGGAACCGAGTGATTGCGTTCCGGAACAAGGAAGATGCCGGACATGAGCAGCCCTGGGTGCGGTTTCTGGTGGGGGAGCATCCGAGTTACCCGGACGAGATGCTGCGGACCAGCTACAGCCTGGTCTGCTGGCGCCTGACTCAGGTTCGGGAGGATCAAGAAGCGGCCACGCATCACGACGTCCAGCACTGGCAATATCTGAACCCGGTGGTGACCGAAGCGCTGATCCAGCTTACCTTAGGGGCACCCCAATTGATCTATAACGGGGGACTCCTGATGACCCGTGTCCGGTACGTCGATGCGGACCGCGGGCGGCCCGGTCTACCCCAGGACGTGGCGGCCTTAGTTGAAAAGCTCGAATCGGATCGGACGGTCCTGCGGCTGGTGAACCTGAGTCCATTCCAGACGAGAGCGGTGATCGTACAGGCTGGGGCATTCGGCGAGCATCGGTTTACCGAAGCCCGCTATACGGTCCAGACGAGTGCGTATCCGGGTCCGATCGGGACGTACGCGGCGCCGGCACTCAACACGGAGACGAGGACCGTCCCCGTCCACGAGAACCAGCTCCAGGTCCACCTGCCGCCCGGGCTGGAGATCCTTCTCGACCTGGGCACGGCGCGATTCGTCAATCATCCCTCGTACGTGTAGCGGTGGTGCTTTTCCTCAGTTCCTAAGAAACTCCACCATCGCGAGTCTGCCCGGAGGCTCTTCGACAAAGGGGGTGCACGATGAACCTGGCACTCATCGGTTGCGGTCAAATGGGACGCGGGCATGCACGGGCGGCCCACGACCTGGGATTCCCGGTCGTGGCCTTCTGTGACCTCCACCGCGAGGCGGCCACCCAGGCCCGGGATGAGTATGGCTGCGGCTACGTCACGACCGATCCGGGCCGGATTCTGCGCGATGAGGAGATCGACCTCGTCATCATCGCCACCCACCACGACGCGCACCACCCGCTCGCTCTCGCCGCCGCGCAGGCAGGGAAACATATCCTGCTCGAAAAACCCATGTGCCTGACGGTCAGCCAGGCCGTCGAAGTGGCGGAAGCGGTCGACAAAGCCGGCGTCAAGATGGCGATCAACTGCAAGTTTCGGATCGCGCCGACGGTCCAGAAGGCCAAGCACCTCATTCCGCATCCGCGGATCAGCCACGGCCAGCTGGCCATGGGCGATTCCAGCCAGGGCCGATCCGCCTGGATCTGGGACAAGGACGACGGCGGCGGTCTGCTGATCAGCACCGCCGTCCATACGGTCGACCTGCTCTCCTACCTGATGGGGTGCAAGGCGGAGCAGGTGTATGCCGAAGGCCGGCTGTTCGGCACAGCCAAGACCACGATGGAGACGTCCGATGCGCTCGCCGGCACCATCCGGTGGGACAACGGCGGTGTGTCCACCCTCATCAGCACGGACCAGGGGTTCAACCCGATGGTCTCGAAGTGGTTTCACGAGATCTGGGACGGTGAGCGCAGCGCGGTCTTCTCCGCCCATACCAGTCGGGTGGACTTTGGCGGATGTGAGATCGCCTACCTGGATGTCCGGGAACTGCCTGAGGACGAGCAACGCCGGGCGTCGATGCTACTGAACCTGATCGACGCCATCCGCGAAGAGACGCGCCCGCTCTGTGACCAGTGGGAGGGCGTGCAGACGGTGGCCATCTGCAACGCGCTGGAGGCGGCGGCGCGGACCGGGAGACCGCAGCGGGTGTGGCGGTAGTCACGATGTTACGCACGAGCCGAGGGGCCTGAACAGGGGAGGCTCACGATGAGAGTAGCCCTCTCGGTCCGGATTGCCGAATCACCGGGCTCGAAGGAGCAGACGACCCGCACCCTGGCGCAGCTTGCGGCACTGGCCGCAGGCATCGGCTATCAGGCGGTGTGCATGCGCGCGTCACAGGTGGGGATTCAGACGCCTCTACAGGACATCACGGCGGCCCGACACACGGTGCAGGGCTATGGCTTGACGGTGTCCATGGTGACCGGCGATGTGGCGATCCCGCTCAACAACGACCGGGCGCCGGAGGCGCTGCGACACATCACCCCGTATCTCGACCTGGCCGCGTTGTTAGAGTCGGATCTGATTCGGGTGGGAATGAAGCACGACACGGAGATCGTCTGGGCGCAGCGGGCGGCGGATGAGGCTCGGGAACGCGGCATTCGACTCGCCCATCAGTCACATACGCTGAGTCTGTTCGAGACCGTCGCGGGCTCGCTCGACGTCCTCAGGCGCATCAACCGTCCCAACTTCGGGCTCATCTACGAACCGGCGAACCTGGACCTGTGTGGACAGGATTATGGCCCGGAGACCATCACACGGTTCGAGCCCTGGCTGTTCAACGTCTACCTCCAGAATCATCGCAAAACGCCGGACGGCCGTGTCACGCTCGCCACCTGGAGCCAGGGGGCCGTGTCCTACGACCCGATCCGGCTCCAGGACTCCGGGGGCCTCGACTTCCCGATGATCCTGGACACGCTCGACCGCATCGGGTACACCGGGTATGTCACCGTGCATCAGGCGTTCACGGAGCTAATGGAGCCGGAAGACGCCGCCCGGCAGAGTTATGACCATCTGACGCGGATCGGGCATGTTGAACCTCTCAAAGGCGGTGGTCAGGGACACCAAGCCTGATCGGGTGCTGTGGCAGCGGTGTGGAATGGAGCACACGATTCTGAGTGAAGTGCGAACATGACGGGGAGTGTCGCCGTTTCCGGATAGCGCCCCGCTGACGCATTAGGAGGCGCTCATGTCAACGCCGATGTCCGATTTGCGAAGCCTGCCTCTCAACCAATTCCAGCGTCTGCGCGATTCCGGGACCTCGCTCGTCCCCGAACTGGAAGCGGCCCGCCTCAACCGTCAGGCCCTGTGTGTCGCTCCCCAGACGCAGGTCGTACTCGCCCAGACTCAGCCCCTCATGGACACCCTCGATCAGATTCCCCAGACTTCCTACACCCTCTACCGCCACTTCATGCACACCGGCGACCGAGCTGGCTACGAGACCCCGTATTTCCTCAAACGCGCCCGGCTGGCCGCTGCCAGCCTGCGGCTGTTCCTGGGGCTGGAGACGGCATACGGTGCCATGCTCCGGGATCTCGTACACGACTATGTGTGGGCCATCTGCGAGGAGAGTACCTGGGTTCTTCCTGCGCACGAATCTGTCGCCATCGACCTCTTTGCCGCTGAGACGGGGTTCATGCTGGCTGAGACCCTCTGTCTCCTCGGTCCCACCCTCGAGACTGAAATTCGCCACCGGGTGCGTCAGGAGATCGAGCATCGGATTTTCACCCCCTACCTGCGCCTCGCGCCGGTATTCTGGTGGCAGAAGGGCCACAACAACTGGAATGGCGTCTGTAACAGCGCGATCGCCGCGACGTTTCTCCTCGTGGAACCGGAGCCGGGACGGAGGGCCCACGCGCTCGAGCTCGCCTTGGCCGGGCTGCAGGTGTTTCTCGACACGGCCTTCGAGGCGGACGGGAGTTCGACCGAGGGGGTGGCCTACTGGCATTACGGGCTGATGAACGTCGTCGTCCTGGCCGAAATGCTGCGAGCCTGTAGCGGGGGGACGATCGACCTGCTCGCCTCGACGCGAATGCGCCAGATTGCCGCCTACCCGGCCAAGTTGCACCTCTCCGGGTCGTCGTTTGCGAGCTTCTCGGACTGCGATGAGACCATCCACTTCCATCCGGGCATCCTCACCAGGCTGGCCGACCGCACGGGGGAGCGGTCGTTACTGGCCCTCCTGGCCCCGCCTGCGGAACCCGCCACGGATTGGCGGCTGCCGATGATGCTGCGGACGCTCCTCTGGTGGGATGGTCGTCAACCGGACGCGATCCCGGTGGAGGATGCCGTGCTGCCAGCCGGCGGGGTGGCTCGCCTCGTCGGGTGCACCCCGGCCGGGAGGCCGGTCGTCCTGGCCATCAAGGCAGGCCACAACGGGGAGAACCACAATCAGAACGATGTCGGAAGCTTTCTGGTGCATGTGGGCGGCGAGACGCTGCTCACCGATCCGGGCCGGGGGCTGTACACGCGGGAGTACTTCAGTGACCGGCGGTACGAGAACCTCTTTGCCAATTCGTACGGCCACAGCGTCCCGCGCATCAACGGTCAGGTACAAGGCACGGGCCGGTCGTTCGCCGGTGAGTTGTTCGGGATTGAACAGGAAACCGGGGCCAAACGGGCCGTCGTGGAGTTCGCCCGGGCGTATCCAGTGACGGAGCTGACGAGTGCCCGGCGCGAGCTGTGGCTGGCCATCGATGGGGTACAGACCGGCGTGGTGTGGCTGCACGATCGGTTCCGCTTCACCGGCCAGCCGGGCGTGGTGGAAGAAGCGTTGATCACCTGGCAGGAGGTCGAGGTGGCGGGAGAGACGGCGCTGATTCACGGCCCGCGTCAGACCCTACGCCTGGTGATTGAGTCACCCGCCGGGGTCTCCTTCGCGCTGGAACGCTTCGAGGAGCAGAGCCGGACCAATGGCAAATCGGCCATCCTCAAGCGCCTCAACATCGCGCTGCCGGCGGCACAGGACCTGCAGGTCAGGGTACGCATGGAGGTGGTGGACTCAGCGAGCGCAGCCCCAGGAGTCTGATACCCAACGGAGGGCGTATGCGGATTGACGCGATTCGTCTGGATATCGTCGAGAGCGACCCGATCGTGCCCGAGTGGCGACCGTTGCGGACGATGCGCGAGTACCCCGGGACACGCGCTGTCCGCTTCGGCCATCAGCCCTACGACGGGCCCACGCTGCAACTCGGCCCCCGGCCCGTCTACCTCTGCCTCCTGCGGATTCAGACCGACGCCAATCTCGAAACGTGCGGCTTCTTGACCGGCAGTTGGGGCCGGGAACAGGCGGAGTGGGAGGCGCAGACGTTCAAGGTGCAATGGGAGGCCGAGCTGGTCGGCGCTGAGGCGCTCGACCGGGAGTACCTGTGGCACAAACTCTGGATGGCCCGCCGGTATTTTCACCTGCCGTCCACCGCGCCCCTGGCCCTGATCGACGAACTACTCTGGGACCTGGCCGGCCTGTACGCCCACCTCCCGGTGCACAAACTCCTCGGCGGGTTTCGAGACCGCGTCCCGGCCTACCTCACGGAGACCGCCGTGTCGTATGACGACACCCTCCAGGCCGCTGAACGAGCCAACCGCGAAGGATATAAGGGATTCAAAGATCATGCGATGCTCGGAGTCGCCACCAACATCGCCCTGGCCAAAGACCTCCGGGCGCTGGTGGGGGATGATCTGGCGTTGATGCACGACCCGGTCCAGCAGTACAGCCTCGACGACGCGATCATCGTCGGACAGGCGTTGGAACGGTTCGGCTACCTCTGGATCGAGGAACCGCTCCAGGAATTCGACATTCGTGGATTGAAACGCCTCTCGGAGGCGCTGGATTTGCCGGTGATGGCGTTAGAGTCGCTCCCCGGCAACCCGTACCTGGCCGTCCCGTACCTGACGGCCGGCGCGATCGACATCGTCCGCCAGACCGGGCTGGGGATTACGGGTCAGATGAAGCTGGCCAACCTGGCCCAGATGTTCGGACTCAACTGCCATGGCGGCAACCCGCACGTGGTCGCCGCGATTCGGAATGACGACTGGTGGGAGGTCCCGGCCTGGACGTGGCGGCCGGCGGACCGGGTCGTCACCACGGCGGCGGCCTCGTTGATCCGCGACACGACGACCGTCCGGGACGGATACATGTACGTGCCGCAGACTTCGGGGCTGGGACGGGAGATCGAGTGGGCGGAGATTGAAGCCCGGACTGTGGCCACGTTTTAGACCATGAAGAGCCTCGACGAAGACGAGCGTACCCTCTCTGTTACCCTCTTTGGGGGGTCGTACTCGTTTTCCGCGATGATAGCAACTGATAAAGAGCCGATTCGTCGTCGAGTCCTGATCGTGGCGCATAGCGACCGTCAGGAGCGGACGCGTCTGATCAGTACTCGGGTCGCAACCCGTCGAGAAAGGAAACTCTATGAAGGGTAAACCGCACGTGGCGGATGATCTGCGTCCGGACTATAACGCCACCCTGTTAAAAGATGGGTAATGTCCCTCAGCTGCCTTGATAGGTAAACCGATGGGATTGGCATACTACATGTTGGGATCAATATTTGGTTATGGCCCATATATAGTGGTAATCCGCCCTGAACAAGCC
>JACQVL010000293.1 GCA_016209865.1 Candidatus Latescibacterota bacterium
CCCGCCGCTCAGGGCGAGGCCGGTGATCCCTGTTCCTGAGCCGACGGCGAACCCGCTGGCCCTGATGCCCGTCAACCGGCCACCGGCGCCGAGCGCCACCCCGCTCAGGGCGAGGCCCGATAATCCTGCGCCTGACCCCATCGCCACGCCGCTCGCCATCAGCCCTTTCAGTTTCCCGCCCGCGCCGAGTGCCACCCCACCTAACCCGATTCCGGTGATCCCTTCTCCCGATCCCGTCGCGATTCCCCCGACGGCAAGACCGTTGATCTCCCTGCCGGAACCCGTGGCGATGCCGCCGAGCGCCACGCCCGTGATAGCACCCCCGGAACCAACCCCAATCCCGCCGATGGTCAGGCCGGAGATGTCCCGTCCAGCCCCCACCCCAATCCCGCCGAGCGCGATCCCGGTGATATCCCTGTCGGCGCCGACCTCAAGCCCGCCCACGAGCAGGCCGTTGAGCGCTCGCCCTCTTGGACCGATCAGTCCGACGGCGACGCCGTTGATGACCGCGCGGCGCATCGCATTCCGTCGCGCCCGCCAGAGGGTCACGTTCAGGCCGTTGACCTGTTCAAGGCGACGATCGATCACGTTGAGACGAATGCCCGTGATGCGCCGGGAATCCCCGAGGCTGAGGCCATACCCTTTATACGCCAGGTCCAGGGAGGCTGCCCGGGCATTATGAACCGAGAAAGCCCCTACCACGAATAAGCAGGCCAGGCATCCTCTCATGATCACAGATGTGGATTTCCAATCCGCATTCCGCATTCCGCAATCGTCTTTTACGCGCCGACCTGCGCCAGGGCCTGCCGGAGGGCGTTGATGAAGACCTCATTCTCCTCCATCGTCCCGACCGACACGCGGATATGTCCCTTGACCCCCCACCGGCGTTCCGCATCGCGGATGAGCACCTTTTGCTTGGCCAACTGCTCGACGACCGCTTGAGGGTTTTTGACCTCGATGACCATGAAATTCGATTCGGTCGGGGTGTACGACAGATTCATCGCTTTCAGCTCTTTGGACAGGTACTCCCGGGCGTCCCAGATCGTCTGCTGCGACCGGCGGACGTGCTCCACGTCGTCTAAGGCCGCTAAGGCTCCGTGGAGACAGAGGAGGTTCTGCGTGACCGACCCGGTGAACACCCAGAAGAGCTGAAAATCTTTGGGCATGCCTAAGGCATACCCGACGCGCAGGCCGGGCAGGCCGTACACCTTCGAGAACGTGCGGCTGACGAGGACGTTCGGACGCGAGAGGGCCAGGTCCGCCGCGTTCTTGTAGGCCGGGTCCTTCACAAAATGGATGTACGCCTCATCGACCAGGATTTTCACCGTCTCAGGAACACTGTTCACGAACCGTTCCAACTCGTCATGGGATACGATCGTCCCGGTCGGGTTGTTGGGGTTGGTGATGACGACGAGCTTCGTCTGGGGGGTGATCGCCTTGCGCATCGCCTCTAAGTCATGCCGCTTCTCGGCGGTGAGCGGCACCCGCGTCACCGTGACGTCCCGTCCCCGCTGCTTCAGGATCATGGCGAATTCGCTCACATCCCCGTAGCCTCCCTCCGCCTCGATCACTTCACCCCCATCTTGCAGGTACGTCAGAGTGACGGCCCGCAGGATGTTCGCGGACCCGTCGCTCAAAAAGACACGGTTCCGTTCCTGCGCTTTCTGCATGTCCTCACGGGCCGGGTTCTGGAGGTTCAGGTCATCGAACCTGACCCCGTTCATCATGTTCAATCGCATGTACAGGTTCATGATGACGGAGAAATCATCGACATACCGATTGAGCTCGTGCAGGTGCTTCGTGATCGCTTCAACCGCCTTTGGGGACGGGCCGAGCGGGTTTTCGTTCTGGTTCAGGCGCACGATCCCTTTGGCGACCCCGGCGCCCTGGATGTCCGCCGCTGTCTTGCCGGACAGCAGCGCCCGCGCCATGGCGGAGGGCGATGCCCCCAGCGTGGCGGCCCCGATGCCTCCGATCATCATCCCTCTCAGAAACCCGCGCCGTGACAGTCCGTCGTGGAACGTCTGATCCTGTCGCTCTAAAGAGAAAGTCCCGTTCACGTCCATCGCAAGCCCCTTTCCTGGTCATGGTCGGACACCCCGGCCGGGTGCCCCCTGTGGGCAGGCACACGGCCCGCCCCTACTTCTGCCCAAACGCTTCCAGTAGAAAAATCGACCCGTTCGTCGTCTTGAGCCTGATCAGCGGACCGCCCCCGCCGTTCAGGTCGCCTTCGATCGATTTCTGCGAAAACCGTCCCTGCACCGTGATCGGAAAATCCGTCTCGATATGGCCGTTCGTCGTCCTGGCTTCGAGGTGCGCTTTGATGTCTTTGGGGAAGGTGACCCGGATGGAACCGTTCGTCGTCGTGAACGTGAGGTCATCGCGCCCGTTGTAGGACAGGAGTTCCGCTTCGATCCCCCCGTTCGTCGTGCGGGCCTGCACCGCGCCGCGCACGCGCCTGACCTCAACTCCCCCGTTTGTGGTGTTCGCCTGCACCGTCCCGGTGATCTCCTCGACCTCAACCCCGCCGTTCACCGTGTCCAGCTCCAGACTGATCTCTTTCGGCACCGTGATCTCATACGTCACGTTCACCCCCCGATTCCCAAAGGACGACCGGCGGGGGCGATCCGTCAGGATGTCGATCCGGTCGGCCGTCTGGTCGACGCGAATCTCGACCTCTTTGAGCAACTCTGCCGCCTCTTCCTCATCATGAGCGTACGCTTTCTTCTTCGCCCAGATTTTCACTTCGTTCCTGTCCCACGACCGCACGGTCACCCCCCCGTTTTCGTTCTCCAGGGTTAACAGTCCGCCCGGCTTCAACGGAAGCGTCCGCTCGAAAATCTCCTCCTCAGTCGCCTCCCTGGCGGCTCCGACGCAGGCGACCCATACCAGACACACAGCAAAGAGACCCCAGAATTTTTTCATCGCGCGTCTCCTTTCTCCCGCTCTGTTTTACCTGAGACCGGTTCTTTTCTGTTGCAGCAATAGAATTTAGACCCGCCATGACGGAAAAATGTTGCGTCTGATGCAAAAGATCGTGCAGATTAAGGCGGTGATCGGTGGTCGGTGATCGGTGGTCGGTGGACAGTAAAGGAAAGGATAATGTCATGCCGCATCTACGGTTTGCTGTACCGAAAGAACGGCGGGTGGCTGTCGTCACTGGCGGGGCACGGGGACTCGGCCGCGCCTGTGCCTTCCGTATTGCGGAAGAGGGACGGGA
>JACQVL010000305.1 GCA_016209865.1 Candidatus Latescibacterota bacterium
CCCCGGAGATCCAGGACGCGGTCCTGCAGCGGGAGGTGGATGACGTGGCCTTTGCACACCTCGGTCGTGTCGCCCGGCTTCCCATCCAGCAGGGCATCGCCAGCTTTGGCCAGGCGCTCTTAGCGGATGAGGTCCTGCTCGACAAGATCGACCGCTGGGTGGAAGAGGCTGCACTGCGCCTCATCCAGGCGTACGGTCATGAAGTCGGCCAGCTCATCTCCCAGACGATCCGCGGGTGGGACGCTGAAGCGGCCTCCCGGAAGATCGAACTGCAGATCGGGAAGGACCTGCAGTTCATCCGGATCAACGGCACGATCGTCGGCGGGTTTGCGGGGCTGGTCATCCATATTGTTTCGCGGTTGTTGTAGCAGGTCGGCAAGAGGTCTTGACAATTAAGTTGAGGGGATGTAAATACGTGTTAGACACCTGTCACTGATTGAACCGACCACCGACTACCGACCACTGACTCATCCCCTCTCAGGAGCCCCGTCTGCATGTCTCAGCCGAGCACACGAACCTTCCGGAGCGCCGCCTGGTTCGGCCCGACGGATAAAGCCGGGTTCATCCACCGGAGCTGGATGAAAAACCAGGGATTGCCCGATCATCTCTTCGATGGCCGCCCGGTGATCGGCATCTGCAACACCTGGTCCGAACTCACTCCGTGTAATGCGCACTTTCGCCTGTTAGCGGAGCGGGTGAAGCGCGGGGTGTATGAAGCGGGCGGGTTCCCGTTGGAATTTCCAGTGATGTCCCTGGGCGAGCCGTTGATGCGTCCGACGACGATGCTGTTCCGTAACCTCGTGAGCATGGATGTGGAGGAATCCATCCGCGCCAACCCGCTCGACGGGGTGGTGCTGCTCGTCGGCTGTGACAAGACCACCCCTGCCCTGCTGATGGGCGCGGCCAGTTGCGACCTGCCGACGATCGTTCTGTCCGGCGGGCCGATGCTCAACGGCAAGTTTCGCGGGCAGGACATCGGGTCGGGGACTGACCTGTGGAAGTTCAGCGAGGACGTCCGCCGTGGCGCGATGCGTGTGTGCGATTTCATCGACGCGGAATCGTGCATGAGCCGGTCGGCCGGCCACTGCATGACGATGGGGACGGCCTCCACGATGGCCAGCATGGTGGAGGCGTTAGGCATGTCTCTGCCCGCGAACGCCGCCATTCCCGCCGTCGACGCCCGCCGTTACGCCTTAGCCCATCTTACTGGGCACCGGATCGTGGAGATGGTGCACGAGGATGTGAGGATGTCCTGCATCCTCACCCGGAAGGCGTTCGAGAACGCAGTCCGGGTGATCGGGGCGATCGGCGGCTCGACGAACGCGGTCATCCATCTCCTGGCTTTAGCCGGCCGGGTCGGGGTAGATTTTACGCTGGACGATTGGGACCGTCTGGGGCAGGACGTCCCGTGTCTCGTCAACCTGATGCCGTCGGGCCAGTACCTGATGGAGGACTTCTACTACGCGGGCGGCCTGCCGGCGGTCATCCGTGAGCTGGGCGGCCTGATGGATCGGGATACGATGACGGTCAACGGTACGACAATCGGGTCGAACGTGGCGAACGCGCCCTGTTACAACCGGGCGGTGATCCGGCCGCTGGACGACCCGCTCACCGCGAACGGGGGGCTGGCGGTCTTGCGCGGCAACCTCTGTCCGGACGGGGCGATCATCAAGCCGTCGGCGGCCACGCCCGCGTTGATGAGGCATCGCGGCCGGGCGGTGGTGTTCGAGCACATCGAGGACTTCCACGCGCGTATCGATGACCCCGGCCTCGACATCGACGAGACGTGCGTGATGGTGCTCAAACATTGCGGGCCGAAGGGGTACCCCGGCATGGCTGAAGTGGGCAACATGCCCCTTCCGCCCAAGCTGCTGAAAAAGGGCGTGACGGACATCGTGCGGATTTCCGACGCGCGGATGAGCGGCACCGCCTTCGGGACGGTCGTGCTGCACATCGCGCCGGAGGCGGCGGCCGGCGGCACGCTCGCCCTCGTCCGGGATGGGGACATGATCGACCTCGACGTCGCCGCCCGCCGGCTCCACGTAGACGTGCCTGACGCGGAGCTGGCCCGGCGGCGGGCCGCCTGGACGCCCCCACCCCTGCCGTCCGACCGGGGCTACTACCGGCTGTACGTCGACCACGTCCTGCAGGCGGACCGGGGGGCGGATTTCGACTTCCTGGTCGGCAAGAGCGGGGTTGAGGTCGCGCGGGAAGCGCATTGAAGAAGGGCAGTGAGGAATGATGAGTGAAGAGGTAAGAGTGAAAACCTTTCATCCCCTCGGAGACATGCTTCTTAAACTCTTCACTCTTCATTCTTCACTCTTCACTGGAACGGAAGGGAAGCAAACTCTGTCTTCTGAATCGTGAATCACTCATGACTCTCCACGATGTCTTGACCGCGCTCCCGCTCGACGACCTGAAGCTCATCGCCGCGACGCTCGGCCTGCAACCCACCCTCGTCTCGCGCGCGCGGCTGATCCGGGAAATCCCGATCTGGATGTTCGAGCCAGGGGTTCTCGAATCCTGTCTCGACCGGCTGAAGCCTGAGGAGCAAGACCTGCTGCTTGCCGTCCTCCTCACCGGGGATCGAGGGTACAGTCCCAGTCCTCATCTCCCGTATGAGCGCGGGCTGACCGACCGTCTGTATACCCTCCTCTCCCACGGCCTGATCGTCGGCCGGCGCGGCCCGGCCCGGACGCCGGAATACGTCGCGCCGGGTGATATTCGAGACGCGCTGACCGGATACCTCAACCGCCGGGCGGCCGGCCGGCTGGCGGCTTCCGTACGACCGCCGAGGACAGATGAGACAGATTCCCTCTCCTTTATCCGGGACCTGTTCTCCTTCCTCAGCGCGCTCCGGGTGGAGCCCGCCCGGCTGACCGACCATGAGGTGCTGTTCAAACGGGCACAAGAACACCTGTTCGACCGGTTCGAAGTCCGCGAATCCCTCCCGGCGTCGACGGTTCGGCCATACCCCGACCCGTTCACCCTGATGATGACGTACTGCCAGACGCGGCGTCTCGTCTACACGGAAGACTCGCGGCTCCGGTGCTCGTCCGCGTTCGAGCAATGGCTGCACCTGCCGACGACGGAGAAGCTCGACGACCTGCTCGCCTTCTGGTACACCATGTCTCAGCGATGGTCTCCACGAGCCACCAGCTTGCTCGGCGTCCTCCAGGTTTGCCTCGACCTCGACGGGATCGACATCGAATCGCTGACTCGCTTAGTCGTCGCCTGCACTCCCGGTCTCCCGTCCCAGCCAGCCGTCCTCGCGCGCGAGCGCACCGTGGTGATAGACGACCTCCGTGAACTCGCCTGGCTCGGGCTGCTCCGCCTGTACGGGGGTGAGGCGTCTGGCCCGACGGCTGTCACCTTCACCCCGTGCGGCCGGGCGGTCTTGGGGAACCGGAGCTGGGCGGAAGAAGGGCTGTGGGCGGAACGGTTCATCGTGCAGCCCAACTACGAGATGATCGTCCCCCGGACGCTCAACTTAGCGGTTCGGGACGAACTGGAGCGGCTGGCTGACCTGATCGCCGTCGACCGGGCGTTGACGTACCGCATCTCGAAGGAGTCGATCTACCGGGCCGGGGACGACGGGGTGTCGGGCGAGGCGATCGTCGCGTTCCTGCGCCGGCACTCGGAGAAGCCCGTCCCGCAGAATGTGGAATACTCCATCCGCGAGTGGGGAGCGCATTACGGACAGGTGTACTTCCTGGACGTCTTCTTGCTGATGACGGTGGACGCGGACTTAGCCCGGCACATCCGGGCGCATCCCGTCCTCTCCTCGTACATCCGGGGAGAAGTGGCCCCCCATGCCCTGATCGTCGAGCGGCACCAGTGCCGCGAGCTGATGGACGCGCTGAAGAAAGCCGGTTACATGCCGAAATCACAGGTGATCGGGATGGAGGCGGAACGGGCGACCGTTCATCTTCCGTTCAGTCGCGAGCGGTTCGCGGATGCCTGGTCGCGCCACCGTCCGGAGCGGGTGACGCCGCCCGTCATCGGGATGGACGAATGCCTGCCCGGAGTTCGGCTCCGGCAGTGGTTCCGTTCGGGTGGGGCGGATGCGGCTCACCTGCAGCGAGCGTCTGAGTTGCAGTACCTCTCACCCAAGCAGACTCAGGAATTGCTGGAACTGGCCATCCACCGGGATCAGACGATGCTGATCGATTATTCGACCGGGAACCGCGGCCGGAGCACCCTCCAGGTAATCCGGCCTTCCCGGATCGATAAGACCCGAGGAACGCCCTACGTCGAGGCGTACTGCCCGTGGGATCACCAGACGAGAGCGTTCAAGATCGCCAACATTAAGGCCATCCGAATCACAGATGACACTGATGGACAAGACGGCTGACACAGATAAAAACATGAACCTGAATCTGCTCACAAGGGATGGTGGAGCGGATCAGTGACATCATGTTGTTTATCTGTGTCATCTGTGATCCTGAAAGGATCCCCCCATGCCCTCCTTCGTGCATCTGCACACCCACACCCACTACAGCCTCTTAGACGGGGCGTGCCGGATCGAAGACCTGGTCGAGACCGCCAAGGCGTACGGCATGCCCGCCTTAGCCATCACCGACCACGGCAACCTGTTCGGCGTGGTCGAATTCTACAAGACTGCGAAAGACGCGGGCATCAAGCCGATCATCGGCTGCGAATTGTACGTCGCCCCGCACAGCCGGAAAGACCGGACCCCGATCAAGGGCGGCGACCGCGCTGAGACCAACGCCCACCTCGTCGTCCTCGCCCAGAACGCGCAAGGATACCGCAACCTGATGAAACTCGTGTCCCTGGCGTATCTTGAGGGATTCTATTACAAGCCACGGGTCGATCAGGAACTCCTCGCCCAGTACAGCGACGGGCTGATCGCCCTGTCCGCCTGCGCGAAAGGGGTGATCGCCAACCTCGTCCTGGCCGGACAGACGGAGAAAGCGCGGAAGCATGTCGCCCTCTACCGGGAGATGTTCGACGGCCGGTTCTACCTGGAACTGCAGGACCACAGCCTGGAGTTCGACACGACGATCAACAACGCGATGATCGAGTTTGCCCGCGAATTCGACCTCCCCCTCGTCTGCACGAACGACTGCCACTACCTCAACCGGGAAGATGCTGCCGCACAGGACGTGCTCGTCTGCATCCAGACCGGCAAAGAGATGAACGATCCTAAACGGCTTCGATTTAATACGGATCAGATTTACTTCAAGACCGCTGGCGAGATGGCCCATCTGTTCGGACATATCACCGGCGCGGTCGAGAACACCGTGAAGATCGCCGAGTTGTGTGACTTCGAGATGGAATTAGGGAAGCTCAAGTTCCCGCAGTTCCCCGTGCCGTCCGGGTACACCGACCTGGGTCAGTATCTCCGGGAACTCGCGTACAAAGGCCTTCATGAACGGTACACGACAGTCACCCCGGCTCTGGAAGAACGGCTCAACTACGAACTGGACACGATCATCCGGATGGGTTATCCGGGGTATTTCCTGATCGTGACCGACTTCGTCAATTTCGCGCGCCAGCACAACATTCCGGTCATGGCCCGTGGGTCTGTGTTCGGCTGTCTGGTCGCCTACGCCCTGGGGATCACGAACGTCGACCCGATGCAGTACGGCCTGCTGTTCGAGCGGTTCCTCAACCCGGAGCGGGTGAGCATGCCGGACATCGACATCGACCTGGCAGATCGGGAACGGGATAAGGTGATCTCGTACGTCATCCAGAAGTACGGGGAGAACAGCGTCGCCCAGATCATCACGTTCGGGACGATGGCCGCCAAGGCCGTCATCCGCGACGTCGGCCGGGTGCTGGGTCTGTCGTACGGGGACGTCGACCGGATCGCCAAGCTCGTCCCGTCGGAACTCCACATCACCCTCGACAAGGCGATCGACCAGGTGCCAGAACTGAAGCAATTCGCCACGTCCGGGGGACAGGAAGGGGCGCTCCTGTCGTACGCCAAGACGCTCGAAGGCCTCGCCCGCCACGCTTCCACCCACGCCGCTGGCGTCGTCATCGCGCCGGGAGACCTGACCGATTACGTCCCGCTGTACAAATCGAACAAGGACGTCGTGACGACGCAGTACACCGGGGAGTACATGGAAGAGGTCGGTCTCCTGAAGATGGATTTTTTGGGCCTGCGGAACCTGTCGGTCATCCAGGACACCTTAGCGATGATCCGGGCGCGGGGTGAGGACCTCGACCTGGACGCGATTCCGTTAGACGACAAGAAGACGTTCGAGTTGTTCGCCCGCGGGGAGACGAACGGCATCTTCCAGTTCAGCAGCTCCTGGCTATGGGACTACCTGAAGCGACTCAGACCCAACTGCATCGAAGACCTGATCGCCATGAACGCTCTTTGCCGGCCCGGCCCGCTGTACGGCGGGATGGTGGACGACTTCATCGACCGGAAGCACGGCCGGAAGGAGGTCACATACCTCCATCCCATCCTCGAAGCGACGCTGAAGGAGACGTACGGGGTGATCGTCTACCAGGAGCAGGCGATGCAGATCGCCCGCGACTTAGCCGGGTACACCCTCGGCCGGGCCGACCTTCTTCGGCGGGCGATGGCGAAGAAGAAGCCGGAGGTAATGGCCGAGGAGAAGCGCCGGTTTATCAACGGCGCGGTCAGTCGCGGGGTGGAGAAAAAGACGGCGGAGGACATCTTCGATTTGATCGAGTACTTCGCGGGGTATGCGTTCAACAAGAGCCATTCGGCGGCGTACGCGATCGTGGCTTATCAAGAAGGCTACCTCAAGGCGCATTACCCGAAAGAATTCATGGCCGCCCTCCTGACGAACGAGATGATGAACACGGACGAAGTCACCGCCCTCATCGGGGAGTGCCGGAAGATGGGATTGCCCGTGCTCCCGCCCGACATCACCCAGAGCCAGGCCGGGTTCGCCGTCGAAGGCGATGCCATCCGTTTTGGCTTAGGGGCGATCAAGAACGTCGGCCTGTCCGCCATCGAGTCGATCATCCGGGCGCGGGAGCAGCACGGTCCGTTCCGGACGCTCTACGACCTGTGCGAGCATCTCGACTTGCGGCTCGTCAACAAGCGGGTGCTCGAGAGTCTCATCCAGGCCGGGGCGCTCGACCCGCTCGAAGGCCACCGGGCACAGCTCATGGCGGCTGTCGAATCGGCGATGGACGCGGCCCAGGCCCGGCAGAACGACCGGGACAAGGGCCAGACGTCGCTGTTCGACCTCGCGCCCGGCCAGACGAACCTCGTCATCCACCGGCCGGCCTTGCCGGCGGCCGAACGCTGGTCGGTCAGCCAGGCATTGGCGAGCGAGAAAGAGGTTCTGGGCTTCTACATCTCCGGCCATCCGTTAGCGGAGTATGAAGATGACCTGCGGGCGTTCACGACGGCGGAGATGAAGGGCCTCGACCGGCTCCGAGACGAGGAGGTCGTCGTCGGCGGGATCATCACGGAGATCAAGCCGATCGTCGACCGGAAGGGCAAATCGATGGCGTTCGTCACGATCGAGGACTTCTCCGGGCCGGGGGAAGTCCTGGTGTTCGCTGATCAGTACGAGATTCACCGGAAGTTCATCCGAACGGACGCTCCCATCCTGGTGCGCGGCCGGCTCTCCACGAAGGACGGGGAGAAGAAGGTGGTCGCGTCCGAGGTCATCCCCCTCGACCAGGCACGGAGCACCTTAGCGAAGTCAATCCACCTCACCGTCACCCCCGACCAGACGGACGAGGGGACGATCCAGGCGCTGAGGGCGGCGTTCCTCGCCCATCCTGGCCCGTGTGACGTCCATTTCCATGTCAAGACCGAGGCCAACGGAGAGGTGCATATCAAAGCGGGCGACCAGGTCCAGGTAGCCCCGGCCCGCGACCTCCTGCAGGCCGTCCGGGACCTGGTCGGGCGGGAGCGGGTATGGATGAGCGGCGGGATGGCGCGCGGCGGGAACAGCGGCAAAGGATAAGGCGGAGGTGGTCATGCCAGAGACTCCTGATCCAACACGCACGCGATTCGAATCCCACCTGACGCCCATCTTAGACGCCGCGTACGGCATCGCCCTCCATCTGACGCACAACCGGGACGATGCGGCTGACGTGATCCAGGAAGCGGCGTTCCGGGCGTTTCGAGCGTTCCACACCTTCCAGGAGGGGACGCGCTTCAAGTCCTGGTTCTTCCGCATCTTGACCAACGTCTTCCTGGAGGTGGTCCGCAAAAAACAGCGGGAGCCTGAGGTCGAAGAGGTGCCGGAAGACCTCTACCTGTACACCCAGACGCGGAATCTCGGACTCCATTCCGGGAACTCAGACCCGGCTTCTGTCATTCTACGGAAGATAGAGGCGGAACAGGTTCAGGACGCGATCGCCGCCCTGCCTGAGGAGTATCGGATCGTCTCGGCTCTGTATTTTATGGAGGAATTGTCCTACCAGGAGATCGCTGACATCGCCGGATGTCCGGTCGGGACCGTCCGATCCCGGCTCCATCGGGGCCGGAAACTGCTGCAGAAGGCGCTCTGGCAGATCGCGGAACGGCAGGGGATCATCGCGGCGCTCAACGCACAAGGGGGAACCTGATGAATCACATCGACCGATTAACATGCGAAGAAACGTTCCAACGCCTGAACGACTATCTCGACCGGGAACTGAATCCAGAAGAGATGCGCTTAGTGAAGGAGCATCTGGATATCTGCGCAGTGTGCGCGTCCGAGTATACGTTCGAAGCGAGCGTCCTCAGCGACGTGCGGATGAAATTGCAGCGGATTCACGTGCCCGCCGACCTGAGGACGAAGGTCTCCGCCGTGCTGGATCGGGTGGAACGAGGGGCGTAGCCCCGCAC
>JACQVL010000295.1 GCA_016209865.1 Candidatus Latescibacterota bacterium
GGATGGTTCGGGTCGAGCTTGATGACCCGCTCGAATTCTCTGCGGATGTCGCCGACCGTGAACGCGCCGAATAGTCCCTGAGCGAGGGCCAGGCGGGTGAGGGCAAGCTGCCATTGCGCGTCCACAAAAGTGGGATCCCGCTTCAGCGCCTCACGGAACCAATCGAGCGCGTCGAATCGCCGGTGCTTCCCCTGGAGCGCGACCAGGCCGAGGCCGTAATAGCCGTGCGGGAGCTTCGGGCTGAGGGTGATGATCTGGTAGAACTGGTCACGCGCGCGGGCGGTCTTTTTCTGCTGCGTGAGGGAGAGTCCCAGCCAGTACCTGGCCAGCACCGCTCGTCGGTCCGCCGAGAGGACTTGCTGGAATGTCGCTTCTGCCTCGGCGAACCGGCCCTGGCGATAGAACGCGAGGCCCTGGTCGTACTGAGGTTTGGCCGCCGGGGGAATGTCGAGACTCCCTTTGGGGAAGAGAAAACAGCCGGTCAGTCCGCAGAGGATGAGGCAAAGGAGAAGAGACGGGATTCGGGGTTCGGGATTCGGGGTTCGGGTGTACATCAGACAGTATCTCACAATCTCACGGGGAGAACTGTTGTGGGTCCGGGACGCGCCATTCATCCGAGTTGATCGCTTGCGTGGCCAGGTTCAGTACGTCAAGCCGCTGAGCCGAGTCGGATCTCGGGATGAACTCCACAGGAATCGAAAAGACTTGCTGGAACAGCGCAAACCGGCTGGCTGCCCAGACCTGATCGAAGAGTCCGTAATTCAGCCGGATGAGGACGCGTTGAGGTTGAATCGCTCCGCGGGCGTCCACGGTCGCTGCCCATTGCATCGCCGAGATGGAGACCTGGCCGAATTGCGCGCGAACATCCGCGAGGAAACGGTTCCCGGAGCTGTCCGCGTGCGCCATGAACACCTGGCCGTTGACGTCGGCGTACGCGACCGTCTTCCCGTCTGCCGCCAGCGCGGCTGCGTGCGCCCGCCCGTCAACGAGCAGAGTGACCGGACGGTCGCTGTTCGTCGCCGGGTCGAGGTCTCCTCCGACATCAAGGCCATAGATCGGCCCATCCTCAATATACACGATCGCCGACGGGTTCAAAGCCACGATTCCGTCCCGGTTGAGGATGCGCGAGAAGCCGATGGCGAGATGAACACGTGGCGGTCTGACTCCGTCCGTCCGCACGCCGGGAATGAGTCCGAGACGGGTCACGGTGAGTCGCGTCCCCTTAGGCCGGAGGGCGTACACTCCGGTCTCCTCGAACAACGTCACCGGGCGGCTGTCTCCGGATGACAGGATCGTCCACTGGGCCGGCCGCGCCACGTACAGGAAATGTCGGATAAAGACCGTCCGCGTTGCGCTCGATCCCCCTCCCAGAGGGTATTCCACGACGGACACGTTCTGACTCGCGTCGATGACCGGGCCGAGCTGGGGGTCAGGACGCACCGCTCCACAGGCGGTCGTCAGGAGAGCCAGGAGCAGATATCGGCTTGTCACCACCGCACCTCCACTCCCGTCCAGATCGCCCGCGCGGGGCCGTAGACCCCCTGCGATTGATTCAGCACCGGGTTATCGGGCTGGCCGGTGCTCTCGAACCAGCGAGGGTCCGGAATGACGTCGAGATTCTGATCGTTCATGAGGTTACGGATTTCACAGAACACCGTGGTTGCCGGGAATAAGGAGCGGAAGGGGAGGGGCACATCAACCCGCGCGTCGATCCGGCGCATCCACGGGCCGAACTTGATTCGAGTCGGCTCGTCCGGCCGAACGACGCGCCCGACGTCTGCCGTATGGGGGGCGCGATACGGCGTCCCGCTGTGCAGATGGCCGACGGTGGTGATCGTGACCCCGGACCGGAACCGGAGGGTAACGACCGTCGCTACCCAGTGGCGCCGGTTCCAGAAATCGTTCACCTGCCGGTCGAACGTGGTGAAATCCCCCAACGTCAGGGGATCGCCGGGGCCGAACGGGTAATCCGTCTCCCGGACGCGGCCTAAGTTGAACAGGTAGAGGTACGACAGCCGGCCGGACAGCCGGACTCCCGATTTGCCCGCGGGCAGGGACGGGCGGATGAGGATGACTTCCATCCCCCGCTGTTGATGGAGCCCAGCGTTGATCCGTCCCCAGTAGCCCGGATAATTCGAGATAGTCTGCGGCAGGACTTCCGGACCGAAGACGGGGGGATAGCGTTCGGCATCCCGATAGAAGGCGGTCACGTCGAGCGTATACGCGCGGCGGCTGAGGCTGATCCCCCCTTCCAGGGTAGTGACCCGCTGCGGCCGGAGCGACGTGATCGACCGGTCGGCGTACGGGGAGGTCGACTGTTCAGGCGCCGCGTACAGCTCTTCAAAGGACGGAGGATGGGAAGCGACACTGAAGGTCGCGTGCGTCGTCAAGGATCGGTAAGGAAAAGCCACGGAGATCGCCGGGCTGAGCAACTGTGTGCCCTTCGAGTCACCGCCCGCGGCGAGCAGCAATTGACGCACTGCATCCTGCACGGCGCGCTCATCCACGAGGGTGCGATAGACATCCCGCCAGACCGCTTTGCCGGGGTCGTAGACCTCATAGCGCAGGGAGAGGCCCATCGCCAGCGCCCAGAAGCGGAAGCGATCCCCGACGGTCACGGCGTAGTAACGGGGTTGAACCCGGAGATCGAATTGATCCGGGAGGACGGACGGGCGCCATCGTTGCTCCTGACTCAGTCGCTGCACGGTCACGTCAGCGCCGGCGGTCAGCGTGTGCACCTGATTCGGCTGAAGGGTGAGGTCGACACCGAACGAGAGCGTCCGGGTTGAACGGCGTGCGGCGAAGACGGGCGTCACCGTGATGGGGAAGAGTCCGTCGAGGAACGGGGGCGGCAGCGGAGAACCTGGGGATGACAGGCTGGACGAATCCGACGGATCGCTCACCCATTGCGCGGAGAGCGCCCGAACGTGGGCCTGATACGAGAGCGATCGGGTGGGCTGGCCGCCCATGAGGACTTCAAGGCCCCCGGCCCGGGCGCGCCATGTATTCAGACCTTCCAGCATGTAGCGCGCCCGGTCGGTGTAGACTGTGTTCCCCCGCCTGACATGCCATCCGTTGTCGAGACCGAGGAGCTTGACCGTCGCACGATGGACTTGAGAGAGCTGGGATGAGAGACGAAAAAGTCCGTCCAGTCGGGCGGTCCGCTGGTTGGGAAACGGCCCCCACTTCTCCCGGTAGCCGGTGTCAAGACGGTATCCCACGCGCCGGGCCGGGGTGAGGGCGCGTTCAAAGGAACCTCGTATATGCTGAGAGAGACGGGTCGTGCCGTCCTGGTCGTAGTGATAATCATACGGCACAGGCCTGGTCTGTCCCGGCTGAAACGGCTCCCATTCCCGGTTGCCTTTCAGACGGCGGATGGCGTTGAGGAATCTGGGGTCGTCGACGACCGACTGGAAGACGTTCGGCCCCGCGTGATTCAGGGGGACGAGGGTGCGTTCATACCGTAAGAATCCCGTCACGTGACGGGCGGGAACGGCGCGCGCCTCCTGAAGCTCCTCCCGTCCGGCATACCGGGCGGCCAGTGAATCCGCCATCAGGAGGATGTCCCCGTGTTCGGTCGTCGTCGAATCGGCGGCGGATTGGACGGCCAGACTCTGGCTCACCTCCTGAGCTGGGCTGAAAGACCAGCCTCCGAGGAGGAGCAGGATGACGCTCACGGTTATCGACATGGTCATTATGGATTCCCGCTTGCGCAGGAATGACACTGCAGCAGGGAGGTGTTCCATAGATTTCCGCTGCTCCGCGCGTCCGCCTCACGCCCGAACCTGGCTGGCCGCTTCCCCGATCAGCATCCATAGCGCGGCGGCCTGCACGACGCCGGACGGCGGGACGACGCGGATGTCGTAGCCGGGCACCGCGATGCACGCGTCCCCGTGTTTCCACCCGCAATCGATCAGGATTTCCTGTGGTCGCGCGATGAACTTTCCCGTCTCGCAGCCGCCCTCCATCCAGATCGAATGCATCCTCGCTTTCCGTGTCGCCAAGACCAGCCCTTCCGGGAAGTTGTAGTACCCCCAGTACGCGAACGTGTCCTCTTGCTGGAATGCCGCGACCGCCTCGTTCCAGTTCATCCCGTTCATGTTAAGGGAGAAGAGTCGAGGGTCTCCCGGCATCCCGTCCTGCGCGGCAAAATAATGGCCGTTGCCGGAGACCCAGACGTGGTGGCCAGAGTCGAGGCTCTGCGCGATCAGGGCGCCGCTCTGGAAGAAGCGGGGGAGTTGCTGGCTGATCCGGGTAAAACACCGATCCATCTCCGCTAAGAACTGGCCGCCGAGCGCCCCCGCCACGATGGAGGGAATGGTGATATCCTCATGGAACATCACATCCCGGTAGGCATTATTCCGCGCCCCGCCGCCGGGCATCCCTCCGCTCTGGTACATGGCGAGCGTCTTGCCGAGCCGGCTGCAAGCGGCGATCAGTTCGCAGGTGAACACCCACAGCGCCGTGATGTTGGCGATCCCGCCGGTCGGGCACACCTTTTCCGGCCGGCAGGGGACGGAGAGGACGGGCACGGCGCCCACCGGCAGCCCGTTGTCGATCAGGATATCCGCGTGGTCGCAGACGGGGGAGACGGCGGAGCCGAACAGGACGACTAACGCGCCCTGCTCACGGAAGGCGTCGAGTTCCCGCGCCTGTTGCTCCGGGTCGTTGTTCAGCGTCCCGGCCAGGATGACGTCCCGGTTCGTGAGCGTGGTGGTCTGGTATTCCCGGCGGTTTCGGATCTGCCGGATGCCCCCGGACCGGCCGGTCGCCTCAGAGACGAACCCCGGCTCGTCGGCGACGGCGTAGAGGCTCCCGCCCGCGACTAACCGTTCCGCGCCCTGCTCCGACGCCGCCACGATCGACGTCATGAGGCTTCCCAGTCCCGTCAGGTTTTCTGTGATCGCTCGAAGATACTGAGTCGCTGGTCGTTCGTTGTTCACATGCGCTGTCATCGGTGTGAGTGCTCCTTGTTTGAGGTCCCAAGTCCCAGGTCCCAAGTTAGCAAACGCTGCACACAGAACTGTTCTTACCGACTACTGACCACCGATCACCGACCACCGCTTATTTCCGGCACCGCGTGATGACCTCTTGATTGAGGGGCAGGCCGAGTCCAGGCCCCTGGGGAACGTGGTACAGACCGCCGGCGATCCGGGGCGGGTGTTCGGGCAGTTCGTACCAGAGGGGGTCTCGTTTCCGGTTGGCGAAGATTTCCACGTAGCCGCCGCGTGGAGAAGATGCCAGGAGGTGAGCGGCAACCTGGGGTTCCTCATGGTGTCCGATCGTGAGGTCGAAGCACTCCGCCAGGCCCGCGATCTTCCGCCATTGGGTGATGCCGCCGACCATCGTCACGTCGGTGTTGATGATGTCGACCGCGCCCCGGACGATCAGGTCGCGCATCCCCTGCCGCGAGACCTCCCCCTGGCCGGAGGTCACCCGGAGGCCGGTCGCCTCCCGGACGCGCCGGAGGCCTTCGACGCAGTCGTACCACGCCACCGGCTCCTCCAGCCAGGCGATGTTGAGCGGGGCCACCGCCCGCCCGAACGCGATCCCATCCGCGACGCTCCAGCCCTGGTTGGCGTCGCAGGCGATGACGAAATCCGGCCCGCCTGCCTCCCGGACAACCCGGACGCGTTCCAGGTCGTGGGTGAGCGTCGCCCGTCCCACCTTCATCTTGAGGCCCGCCACCCCTCTCGCCTTGCACTCCGCCACCTCGTCCGCCAGCGCGGTCGTCGAGCCGTCTTTACTGTAGTACCCCCCGATGGAGATCACCGGAAGCGTCTCGCGGAATCCCCCTAAGAGCTTGTAGAGCGGCTGACCGGCGGCTTTCCCCAGAACGTCCCACAGGGCGATGTCGACGGCGGCGATCGCCTGCATCCGGATGGCATGACGGGCGAGGTCGAGGGCGTGCAGGCCGCGGTTCCCTAAGTCGATCGGGAGCGAGCACATCGTCTCGTTCAGCGCCTCGACCATGAACGGGTCCTGGCCCAACAGCATCGGGCGCAGGTAGTCGGTGATCACCCGGACGATCTCATCCTGGTACAGGTCCTCATCCCCGCCGTACGTCTCCCCGACCACTCCGTCATCGGTCACGACGCGGACGACGAGGGTATTCCGCGCCTTGATGACGTATGTCCCGCCCAGAAACGCCTCAGGGAGGGGCAGGACGAGGGGGATGGGCTGGAGATCGACGATCTTCATGGCAGAGAATCGGTGACCAGTGACGAGTGACGAGTGACGAGTAAAGGCATAAGAAAGTATCCGCTATTCTATGGTGTTGTGCTGCGAAAGTCAACCCCGTTCTACGGTTTGATCGCGTGAGGATGATGGTCTCATAAGAATGAGCTTGACAGGCGGTCGTGCGGTTCTTAGAATCACCAATAACACTTTTCACTCGTCACTTGTCATTCTGAGCGAAGCGAAGAATCTCGTCGTTCAGAAGACCCTTCGCTTCGCTCAGGGTGACATTGGGTGAGTGATTCTTAGAATTTCACTTCGGTCATCTCGTCGTCTTGTTCTGTCATTTCACCCTGCATCAAGAGGAGACCTGGCCGTGAAGATCGCCCTGCAAGAAGGTTTGCTGCCCGGTGATTCGTTGGACGAAAAGCTCGATTTCGCGGAATCGTTGGAGATCGAAGGACTGGAGGTGTCGGGATGGAGCAAGCCGTATGAGCGTGTCAAGGAGTTAGAGAAAGCCTTAAAGGGACGGCGCATCACATTCGCGTCCGTCTGCGGGCAGTCGACTTTCGACTTCCTCGACCCCGACCCGGCGAAGCGGAGAGCGAGCATCGAGGAGTCCAAGCGGAACCTCGACGTGTGTGCCCACTTCGGCGCAGTGGGACAGATCGTCGTGCCGATCTTCGGCGGACCACGCCTCCCGGACCTCTCTCCTTACTTCGACGTGATCGAACTGGAGAAACAGATCTTCGTTGAGATCACGAAGGAACTGGCCGCGTACGCGGCTGACCGGAAGACCCTGGTCCTCCTGGAACCCCTCAACCGGTACGAGCAGCACCTGCTCCGCCGGCAGGACGACGGGGTGGAGATCATCAAACGGGCGGGCGATCCCCCCGGAGTGAAGCTGTTGAGCGATTTTTTCCACATGCACATCGAAGAGACGAGCACCCCCGATGCGTTCCGGCGGGCGGGGAAGTACGTCGGACACGTCCACATGGCGGACAACACGCGCCAGCAGCCGGGGACGGGGGACATCGACTGGCGAGCCGGCCTGGGGGCGCTGAAGGAGGTCGGGTTCACCGGCTATCTCGCCTACGAGTGCGGGATCGCGGGCGAGCGGAAAGCGGCGCTCAAGCAGTCGGTCGAGTTCATCCGGAGGATTATTAAGGGCTTGTGAAGATAGGGTGAAAAGGGGAAAAGGCGGTGACCGACACCGAACGATACGCCTTCGCCATGAATGGCTATCTGACGATCCAGAATGCGCTCTCTGTAGAAGAAGTCGCTGTCCTTAACAACGCGCTGGATCGGGACTTCACGCAGCGCCGGGAGACGTATTATAGCCGAGGGGATGGCACCCATCAGAGCGTCCGGGTGATGGAAGTCGAGACGGCGTTCGACGCGCTGATCACCCATCCGTCCACGTTCGAGATGCTCCAGGATCTGATGGGAAAGAATATCGCGTTCTCGGAGCTGTCTGTCATCATCAAGGAGCCGCATACTGACAGCCATGCCGGCTGGCATAAGGACGCAGGGTACTCAGGGGTTGATCTGACACGCGCGCTCCTGATGATCTCCTCGATCTTCTACCTGACGGACGTCCCGCCGGGTGGGGCGTGTTTCACCGTCGTCCCGGGAAGTCACCGGTTCGACTGGCCGATGCCGAAAGTGAGTCACCTGGATGAGATGCCCGGTCAGGTCGAGCTGACGGGCAACGCGGGGATGGCGATTCTCTTCAACGCGAACCTGTGGCACTGTGCCAAACCGAATCGTGCTGACCTCTGGCGGAAGACGGTGCATCTGTATTACTGCCATTCCTGGATGAAGCCCAGCGGCCATACGAAGTTTCCACCGAGGCTCCTGGAGGCGGCAGATACGCCGTTTCTGAAACAACTCTTCCATACGAATTGGGGAGCGGTGAAGTAGGAGGGCGATTCGTCGCGCCCACTCGGCCTCGTCAAGGAGGAAGACAGGAAAGGAGTCATCGATGGGGAAACTCGACGGCAAGGTGGTGCTCGTGACGGGCGCCAGCCGGGGGATTGGCCGGGGGATCGCGCGTGGATCGGCGCGTGAGGGCGCGAGCGTCGTCTTAGCCGCGCGCGACACCGCCAGGCTGCAGCAGACGGCGGACGAAATCATCGCCCTGGGCCGGGCGGCGCTGGTCGTCCCGACGGATGTGACGGACGAGCAGCAGGTCGAGACGCTGTTCAGCCGGGCGATGGATCGGTTCGGCCGGCTGGACGTCCTCTACAACAACGCGGGCGCGTTCAACGGCGGGCCGATCCATGAGTTATCGGTGGCGGACTGGGATCACGTGATCGCGGTGAACCTGCGCGGCCCGTTCCTCTGCACCCGGCAGGCGTTCCGGATCATGAAGCCACAGGGCGGCGGCCGGATCATCAACATCGGGAGCATCTCGGCCCAGCGGGTTCGCCCGCATTCCGCCCCGTACAGCACGAGCAAGCACGGCATCTGGGGGCTGACGCAGGTGACCGCCCTCGAAGGCCGCGAGTACGGGATCGTCTGCAGTTGCCTCCATCCCGGCAACGTCTTGATCGAGCGCCGGGCGGCGAGCGCCGCGACCCAGGATCAAGAGCCGATGATGTCGATCGATGAGTTGGCCGAGGTCGCGGTCACGATGGCGACTCTCCCGCCTCACATGAACATGCTGGAAGCGATCGTCCTGCCGGTGCAGCAGTTGTATATTGGGAGAGGATGAAAAGAGGGAAAGGCAGTGACGAGTGACAAGTGACGAGTGACGAGTAAAAGCGAGAAAAGTTAAGGTTTCTCCTTTTTTGTCCCGTAGCAAGGAGATTTCGATGAGGATGTGTCGGTAATCATCCCCATCCCTGAAGGGAGGGGCTTGACCCTGCCGCCTGGCCCATCCGCTCGGGGAGCGCACAGACCAGGGGCGAGTCTTCAGGCTGGATTACAGCAGCCCCGACTGCGGCAATGGTCTGTGCTCCGTTGAGATCGGCGTCACAGGCACGACCGCAGTGTGAACAGACAAACGCTTTCCCGTGGCGGGAGCCGAGATGGAAACACGCGGCGCAGGTTTGCGAGGTGTAGCGCGGATCAACGACGACGAGCACCACACCGGCTAGGGCCGCCTTATACTCGATAAAGGCTCGGAGCTGGGCGAACGCCCAGGAGGTGTGCAGACCGCGTTGAGATTTCCGAACCGTAGTCCGGGCGCGAATGCCCGTCAGATCTTCCAAGGCAATGCCGCGTCCGGTGTCTTTGGCTGTCTCAACGATCTGCTTGCTGATCGTGTGGTTGATCCAGGTCTGGTAGCGTCGTTCTTTGCCAGACAGGCCCTTGAGCACACGTCTGGTATTCTTTCTCGTCGATCGGGATCGGGTGTTTCCCTTCGCTTGCAACGATTTCCTGACCTTCTGTCGTCTCAGTCGGTAAGCACTCAGAGTTACGCTGCCGAACGTGGGCCCGTCGGATGTGGTGGCAATCTCGGTGATGCCCAGATCGACCCCCAGGAGCGCCGTCACGTCAGCGGGCGAGGGATCGATCACGGTACAGGTGGCCAACAGGTAGAAGGTGCCCTTCACGAGCACCAGATCACTTTCGCCCTGTCGAGTCCGAAGGAGTTGGTGTTGGCGTTCACCGCAGACGAACGGCATGCGATGCCGCTTCCCATCGGCCCAGATCGAGACTTCGTCCTGATCCAGATACCATCGAAGAATCCGATCATCGTAGGCAATGGACCCATGCCGTTTGAACGTGCGTGGTCGTGTCCGGTCCAGCTTATAGGCATCGGCCACTTTGGCGATACAGCGGACGCCCATCTGGGCTGTCAGACCAAACCGGACCTTGACCTCCCGATAGACGCCCTGATGGATGGCATACTGCCCAAAGGTCTGGTGCTGCCAGGCCCAGGCCGCAATAGCGGTACAGGCACGGTTGGCCGTTTCCAGCGTCTTGGTCAGCGCAGCCGCCTGATCGGGCGTGGGAGCGAGTTTGACTTGGGCGGTGAGTTTCATACCCACAAGATAGGCTGTTTGAAGTATTCTGGCAAGTATAGAATCGAAGAAGAGCACGATTCCTCCCCTCGGCTGAAGCCGGAGGTTTCCTCGTGAGGTTATTATGATTGCGAAGACGATGTACGAGAAGATCTGGGATGCCCACGTCGTCCGGGAACAGCCGGATGGACTCACCATCCTGTATATCGACGCCCATCTCGTCCACGAGGTGACGTCCCCCCAGGCGTTCGAAGGGCTGCGCGCGGCCGGCCGGCCAGTCCGCCGGCCCAACCTGACGTACGCGACGATGGACCATAACGTGCCGACGACCGACCGGTCGCTCCCGATGACGGACGCGGTCGCCGCTCTGCAGGTCGAGATGCTCTCCCGGAACTGCCAGGAGTTCGGGGTTCCCCTGTACGACCTCCACAGCCCGAATCAGGGAATCGTCCACGTCATCGGCCCGGAGCTTGGCATCACGCAACCGGGCAAGACGATCGTGTGCGGGGACAGCCATACGGCCACGCACGGGGCGTTCGGCGCGTTGGCGTTCGGGATCGGGACGAGCGAGGTGGAGCATGTCCTGGCTACCCAGTGCCTGCTGCAGAAGCGGTCGAAGACGTTCGAGGTCCGGGTCGACGGCCGGCTGCCCGCCGGGGTGACGGCGAAGGACATCATCCTGAGCATCATCGGCCGCACCGGCATCGGCGGGGGAGGCGGGATGATCGTCGAGTACACCGGCAGCGCCATCCGGGGCCTGACGATGGATGAACGGATGACGATCTGCAACATGTCGATCGAATTCGGCGCCCGCGCTGGGATGATCGCCCCGGATGACACGACGGTCGAGTACCTCGCCGGCCGGTCGTTCACCCCGAAGGGAGAGGCGTTCGACCGGGCGGTCACACGCTGGACCGGGCTAGCGACGGACGAGGGGGCGGGGTACGACCGGCAGTTGACGCTCGACGCCGCGACGCTCGTCCCGCAGGTCACCTGGGGCACGAACCCCGGTATGGTCGCCAACGTGACCGGAGTCGTCCC
>JACQVL010000296.1 GCA_016209865.1 Candidatus Latescibacterota bacterium
AGAGACGAGGCGGTGCCGCGCCCTGGGCGACTCACCGGGTCGCCCCTCATGAGATTTGACGACCCAAATCGGTAAAAACCTGTCGGGGCGAATCTTGTATTCGCCCCGATGCGGGCGATCACAAGGATCGCCCCTACGGATGACCTGTTTTGATCATCAAACTCTCATCAGCGTGATCCGTAAAAATGTCGGATGAACCTTAAATCATCAATCTCCGCTTGGCGATGTTCTTCCGGGACAGCTCGGAGCGCACTCCGCCGATGACGTAGGAATCGCTCAGGAGCCGGTAGAACAGGTCGCGGTCCGCGCCCCGGATGATCGCCTTCTCATGCGCCTCGGCTAAGATGATCGGATACCCTTTCCCTTTCTCGACCTGATCGTACACGGCGGCGTGCACCCGGTCGAGCAGTTCCGGGTCGAGGGCGACCCACTCGGGGATTTCGACCCGGGCGATCTCATACCCGACGTTGATGTAGAAGAAATAGATACGATGGCGGCCGTACTCGTTCAGGATTTCCGACGTGCTGCGGAACAGGACGGAGCGGTCGCCGGGGTCGCGCAGGAGGCGACTGAACAGCATCCGGTCCATCAATCCCTCGATGACGGTGCAGGGCGGCAGGCTGGGGTGGTACGTCCGCTGCGGGCAGGTCTCACAGGCCGGGACGGTTTCCTCCGGACAGAGGCCGACGCGCAGCGCGTTGACCACGTCCGTGCTGTTCGAGTAGCTGATGTACCCCGCCACCGCCGCTCGTGCGTCAGCTAAGCGGTCAAACGCGGCCAGGGCTTCGGTCAGCATCATCCGTTTAAAATCCTCCGGCTTGCCCTCTAACGTCCAGAAGATGAGCGTGCCGTCCGAGAGGGCGACCGCCTTCCGGTTGCGCTCCGGGATGACCGCCGCCAGGTTGGCCAGTTCGGTCAGCTCCATCGCCCCGCGCCGGATGCTCACGATCTCCGCGTTGACGGGAGTGCGCTGCCCCCCCCAAGCGTAGTACAGGTCGTCATCTTTATAGAAGAGCGTCGGACGGCTCGTCAGCAGCGGGCGCTCCCCCGTCCCGTAGTGGATGGCGATCGTGCCGACGTTGATGAGGTAACAGGATGAGACCTCGTGCCGATCCGGGAAGATCTGCGACCCGTCCGTCGCTAAGACGGTGAGTTCTTTCGGCCGCTCCGGTTTGCTCCGGCGGAGGGAGATCGGTTCGAGGATGTCTGCGACGAGCCAGGAGGTCTTGCTTCGCGACACTTTGTCGGCTAAGAATTGCCAGTCGACCGTCCATCGGCGGGCTTCGCGCAAGGCGCGCTCCAGCCTGCCCGTGTGGGCCTGCTGGATGGACTTCTGCTCCCGCACCATCACGTTGATCTGCTGTTTCGTGGCGATATGATCGAGCATCGACAGACCTGCTCTTGCGGATTATGGCTTGTTGACGTTGGGCATGATGGAGAGGCTATACATCATATAACTAAACATTTGTACAGAGAAAGTCAAGGTTTTTTTGGGGAACCTCACCCCTCACTTCTCTCTTGACAACGCCGGACTTCTCCTGTACCATAGCCATGCGATGTCTCAATCCGCAATCCGCAACCTGCAACCCGCAATCGGTCTCAACCGGTATGCGACGTGGTGGGTCATCGTAGTCGGAGTGCTGTTCGCTCTGCCATCCCTTGACGATGGGCTGGTTTCCGATGATTACGGGTTGATCGAGGAAAGCCGGATCGCCACGGCGCAAGACGTGTGGCGCGCGCTGACAGAACCCGGCCTCAACGGTCTCTTCCGGCCAGTGCCCCGTCTGCTGCTCGGTCTCAACTGGGCGGCCGGACGGCTCGACCCGGTAGGGTATCATCTCATCAACACGGTTCTTCACGTCGGCTCGGCAGTGCTCCTCTACCGGGCGCTGGTGGGACTCGTCCCGTCGCCCTCGGTGAGCCTTGTTGCGGCATTGCTCTTTGCCAGCCATTTCGTGCATGTCGAGCCGGTCTACTGGGTGGCCGCCCGGACGGAACTTGTGGCGACGTTCTTCGTGCTCGCCGCCGTCTGGGGCGTCCTCCAGCCGGCCGGACGATGGAGCGTCCAGACGGCGACGTTCGCGTGTTTTGTCGCCGCCCTCCTGTCGAACGAGATGGCGGTCACGTTTCCGCTCGTCGTCGCCGGGGTGCGGGTCGCACAGACTCCCGGTCCGCTCGTCGACCGATTGCGCCGGGGGGTGCAGTCTTGCATCCCCTACGTCGCCGTCCTGGTTCTCTACGGTCTCATCCGGGTTCAGGTCGGCGCGACGCTGCCCGGGACGAGCCCGGTCTTCGGGTTTTCCCTCCATCCTGGCCTGATCGTCCGCAACGTCGAGCAGTATGCCCTCCAGATGGTCGTTCCGGTCCGGACGATCCTCGACCTGCGGGGACCGGGGATGTACGGGACGGTGACCGACGCCGTCCGGTCTCGTCCGGATGAGACTCGTGTGTTCATCGCGCTGATAGTTGGCGCTGCCGTGCTCCTTGTGGTCGGCAAGAAGGCTCTGTTACTCGGCGGCCGGCCGGCCCGACTGGGACTCGCGTTCGCGGGTATGACTGCGCTTCCGTTCCTCGTCATGGAGGGGACAGGACAGCGGTATCTTTACCTGCCGTCCGCCGGGTTTGTGGTGGCCGTGGCGGGTGTGCTGCATGGCATCGCCGGCCGGATGAACCATCCTCAGGCGGGCGGTCGAATCCTCTCATGGGCGACCGGGGTCGTGGTCGTCTGTTCGCTCGGCCTGGCGGCTGAACAGGACCGATGGTGGGAGCGGGCGGGACGGGAATGTCAGACGGTCATCCGCCGGGTAGCCGAGAGATCGGTTGCGCTGCCGCCCGGCGTCCCGCTGTACGTGTTCCACCTTCCCCGCCGCATCCACGGGGCGTACGTGTTCCACAACGGGTTCGACGCCGCCATGCGGTTGTCTGGACTGACCCACGCACGCCGGGTCGTGGACGGCGACCGGGCGCGTGAGCGGGGCGAGCGGATGCCGCCCGAGGCGCAGGGGTATGAGTATGGGGTTGACCGTTAACACGCCATCCGTTGACCTCTCGGTGATCATCGTGAGCTACAACGTCCGGGATTTTTTAGAGGCGCTGCTCCGGTCGATCGAACGCGCC
>JACQVL010000303.1 GCA_016209865.1 Candidatus Latescibacterota bacterium
GGTCGGGGAATCTATTGCCCCCCTCCGCCCCCACCCGCCGCCACGCCGGGAGCTTCCTCGAACATCGACTCGATCTGGAGGAGCCGGCCGTCGGTCGGGACTTTGAGGGTGAGCGGCTTCGCGTACTCCGGCAGCGGGACGTCTTTCTTGTTGGCGAAGATCGGGTGCCGGCCGTACTTCTTGAACCACTCGACGGTCGTCGCGTTCATGTGCATCTTCTCGACGATGTTCCGCCAGCCGACCCCGGTGTTGTACGCACAGAAGGAGATCTCGCCCATCTGGGTGGCGTACGGGATGATGCACATCTCGGTCCGCCGGAAGTCGTACGTGAACAGATCCTGGAACCACATCCCGGCGATGAACATGATCAGCCAGTCGTCTCCCTTGCGGTTCTCGTTGTCCATCGCGCCGAGCTTCCCGCCGAGCGCCCCGCCGCTCTGCTTGTCGAACTTCCTGATCAGGTCGTAGAGCTTGAACCCTTCCGGCGCCTGCGTCGGGTCGTAGTTGCGGAGGACGCTCAGCCCGACCTGGACCTTCGTCCAGAACGGGCTCCGGGCGGCGTCGACGATCTTCTTGGCGTCCGTGAGCAGCCGCTCCAGGTTGAGGAACTGCGGCAGGGGCGCCCACTTCTTCGTCCGCTTGTTGACCATCAACGCAGTGGAAATCCCGCAGTTCGGGTGGCATCCGCACTTCATCGTCCCCCATTCCGCTCCCGGCCCCTTCAACAGGTCGGTCATGTCGGAGATCGGGCCGACGGCCGAGATGGGGAACCAGTCACGCAGCGGCTCGGTCACCCCGGTCTGGTTTTTCACGTCATGGGCCAGGTGGGAGAGGGTGTACCGGTGCTGGGCCCGGGTCTCGTCGTCGATGTCCTCGTCCCGCCCGGTGAACGACACCGGCTGGAACGCGATGAAGCTGATCTTGTCCGCGTTCTCGATGGCGAACTTGATGACCGGCCCGACCTGATGGTCGTTGATCGTCTTCACGATCGTCACCACCAAGACGACATCGATGCCCGCCTCGTACAGGTTCTGGATCGCCCGGAGTTTGACGTCGAACAGGTTGCTGATCTTCCGGTGGGCATGGTTTTGGTTGCCGACCCCGTCGAACTGGAGGTAGGCCAAGCGCATGCCCGCTTCCCGCGCTTTCTTCGCAAAATCCGGCTCCTGGGCGAACCGGATGCCGTTCGTCGCCGCCTGCACGCTGAAGTACCCGACGTCCTTCGCGTACTTCACTGCATCCAGGAAGATCGGGGAGATCGTCGGTTCCCCGCCGGAGAACTGGACGGAGAGTTGTCGTTTCGGTTTGATCGTGATCGCGTCGTCGAGGAGTTTCTTCACATCCTCGAACGTCAACTCGTGCACGTACCCCACCTGGTTGGCGTCCATAAAGCACGGGTCGCACATCATGTTGCACCGGTTGGTCAGGTCGATCGTCAAGACCGACCCGCGGCCGTACTGGATGGACGACGTGCCGTGGTTGTGGAGGTCGGTGACCGCTTTGAAGTCACGCCCCGGGTAGAGGCGTTCGATCCGCGCCAGCCACTTGGGGTCGATGGCCAGGATGTCCTCGAACGTCCCGTGGGTCGGACAGGTCTTCCGCATGATGATCTTGCCGTCTTCCTCTAAGATCATCGCCTTGATCTCGCCCGGATGGCCGTGGATGAGGACGTCCAGGTCTTCCTCGCCGTTCAGGATGTTCTCACGGGTCTCTTTGACGCACTTCGGACAGAGAGAGTCCGTCTGGCGGGGCCAGCCGAGGGTAGGGAAACTCCGCTCCTGGCTCTTCAACAGGGGGGCCGGCGCCCATTTCGGTTGGAACATCTTGCCCTGGAACCGTTGATTGACGGACTGAAAGATCGGCCAGGCGGCCGACGCCGCTTTGGTCAGCGCCAGTTCCATCGTCTTGGTCAAATCCATACGCCTCCTCCTTCTATGAGGAAAGGGTCATGGACCCAATATGTATGTACGGTGGTCATGATCCGACGCGGTGTAGGGGCGAAGCATTCGCGGGACGAATGCTTCGCCCCTACATGATACGTTACGATGATACGTTACGCGCCCACCTGCTGCCCCGCGTGACGCATCGCCCGGTCGGACCGGCGAGGCGGCCGATCCTCCTGGCTGGTTGACCGGCGTTCGCGCCGGTCCGGGAAGAACACGATCAGCGTGCCGAGGACGATCACCCAGGTGCCGATCCAGACCCAGTTGACGAGGGGGTTCAGGTACACCTTCAACGTCGCCACATCCCCGCGCTCGTTGAAGTCGGCGAGGACGACGTACAGGTCTTCTCGCAGGGTGGAGTAGATGGAGACTTCTGTCGTCGTTTCGCCCTGAATCGGGTAGAAGCGCTTCTCCGGCACCATCAGCCCGACCGGCTGTCCCGCAGCGGACAGGAAGACCGACGCGATGGTCGAGGTGAATTCTCCGCGCTCCGATTGGGTGAGGTCGTCAAACCGCAGGGTGTAGTCGTTCACCGTCATCGATTCACCTTTGCGCAGCGTCTTGTCAGTCTCTGTCGTGAACGCCGCCCCGGTGAACCCGGCGAACATCAGGACGATCCCCAGATGCACGATATACCCGCCGTACCGCCGTTTGTAGCCCCAGATGAGCTTGCCGAAGGCCACCGGGTACGCCTCCCCGTTCGTCGAATGACGGGCCCGCGTCCCCCGGTAGAACTCCGTGCCGAGAGCCCCCACGACGAACGCGCACATGCCGAACGAGAGGATGGCGTACACGTGCCGCACCCCGAACCCGATGAGGACGAAGATGGTCACGACGAAGAGGAGGACGGGCACGGTGAAATGCCGTTTCAGGCTGGCGACGGACGTCTTGCGCCACGCGAAGAGCGGGCCAGCCCCGGTCAGGAACAGGAGAAAGATGCCGAGGGGCACGTTGATCTGGTTGAAGTAGGGCGCGCTGACCGTGATCTTGACCCCGCGCACCGCCTCGGAGATGACGGGAAAGATCGTCCCCCAGAGCACCGCGAAACACGCCCCCACCAGCGCTAAGTTATTGAGAAGGAAGCTGCTTTCCCGTGAGACGAAGGAGTCGAGTTCGCTCTGGGCTTTCAGCGCCTTCCGCCGGCTGAACAGCAGCCAGAATGACCCCCCCATGCTGAGCGCCACGAACGACGAGAAGAACGGCCCGATGCCCGACTGCGTGAACGAATGGACGGACGAGACGATCCCGCTCCGGGTCAGGAACGTCCCGAAGATCGACAGGCCGAACGTCATAATAATCAGCGCCATGTTCCAGACCTTGAGCATCCCCTTCTTCTCCTGGATCATCACCGAATGGAGGAAGGCGGTCACGGTCAGCCAGGGCATCAGCGCCGCGTTCTCGACCGGGTCCCATGCCCAGTACCCGCCCCAGCCGAGCTCGACGTACGCCCATTTCGCGCCGAGCAGCAGGCCGACCCCTAAGAAGAACCAGGCATACAGCGTCCACCGCCGGACCGTCCGGATCCAGGTGTCCCCCACCTCGCGCGTGATCAGAGCGGCCATGGCGAACGCGAACGGGATGGCCACCCCCACGTACCCCTGGTAGAGCACCGGCGGATGGATGACCATCAGCGGCATCTGGAGGAGCGGGTTCAGCCCTTTCCCCTCCGCCGGGGTGAACGGGAGCAGGTCGAACGGGTTGGATACGAACAGGTTGAGAGAGATGAAGAAAAGAACGATCGTCATCAGCACCGCGCACACATACGGCATCAGCACCCGGTTGCGCGTCCGGTTCTGGATGAGGACGATCAGGCTGAAGGTGGCTAACAGCCAGCCCCAGAGCAGGAGCGACCCCGCCTGGCCGGCCCAGAGCGCGGCGAACCGGTAGAAGCCCGGAAGGGTGCGGCTCGTGTACGACGCGACGTACTCGACCTGCAGGTTGCCGATGACGAGGTTATAGACGAGCGCGCCGGCCGCCAGGGTTAACAGCCCCCAGACGGCGACCACCCCACGCTCCCCGCTGGCGATCAACCGCTCATTTTGAGACCGCGCCCCGAATACCGAGGCCACGATCGCGTACGCGGCGGATAGGAACGCAAGGGTGAGACTGAAATACCCGAGATCAACCATGAAGACCTCACACTGGATTCCCGCTTGCGCGGGTAATGACAACATCGTTAGAACGGCTAAGGCAAGCAATTAGTTTAAATCTATACGCCTTCCCACGTTCGCGCAACCCCAAAATGTGATCTATCACACATAGTGCAAAATCGGTGCCAGAGCCGGAGCCTGGCCGGGGGTCGGCTCCTCCTGCCGCGACGAATATTACATAAGTATCTGAAAAATTGATATTAATGCTCTATTTCCCGTTCTCGTTTCTGGACTCAGAGAGGACGCATCCGGCCCGTCATCAATCAGACCGCTGTCAAATTTTTATCGATCGGACCAAGAAGTCTTCGCCTCAACGCTGTTCAACCTCATGGAGGAGTGAAGACTTGCACGGCCGTCGAATATTGGACAGCCCCTGTCAAATATTCGACACCCTCACTCCCCTGGCTTTATCCCATACTTTTTCAGCCGGTAGAGCAAGTTCTGCCGGGGAATGCCTAAGAACCGGGCAGCCTGGCTCCGGTTGCCGTGGTGCAGGTCAAGGGCGTGCTCAATGAGCCGGCGGTTGAGGTGTTCCAGGACGTTCCCTCCGGCCGGCATGTTGAGGGTCAGCAAGTCGTCGGAGGAGGAGATCGACGGGCGCGGCTGTGACTGGATGAACGAGAGGTGTTCCGTGTGGACGACCAGGCTGTCCTCGACTAAGGCCACCCGTTCGATCGCGTTCTTCAGCTCGCGGACGTTCCCCCGCCAGGGGTGGCTGAGGAGCAGGCGTTCGGCCTCCGAGGTGAACCCGGTGAACGTTTTGTTGAACCGCTCCCCGAACTGCGCTAAGAACGCCCGGCTGAGGAGGAGGACGTCCTCCCCGCGCTCCCGGAGGGGCGGCATGACGATCCGGGCGACGTTCAAGCGGTAGTAGAGGTCTTCCCGGAACTGCCGCGATTCCACCGCGCGTTGCAGGTTGCGGTTGGTCGTGGCCACGATGCGGACGTCGATCGTCCGCTTCGTCGTCCCTCCCACCTGGTAGAGCGCCCGCTCCTCGATCACCCGGAGCAGGGTCACCTGCGTGGGCAGGGGGAGTTCGGCCACTTCGTCTAAGAGCAGCGTCCCGCCGTCGGCCAGCTCGAACTTGCCCTTCTTCCCCTTCGGCAGTCCGCCCGTGAACGTCCCGCGCTCGTAGCCGAACAGCTCGACCTCCAACAGGTCTTTCGCGATCGCCCCGCAGTTGATCGTGATAAACGGCCCCGACGCCCGTGGGCTCTGGTAATGGATAGCGCGAGCAACCAGTTCCTTCCCCGTCCCGCTCTCCCCCTCGATCAGCACCGTCGTGTTCTCGCTCTTCACGATCTTGCCGATCAGCTCCAGAATCCGTTTGATGGGCGGGCTCTCTCCGATGATCCGGAGCTCATGGTACTGCTCGATCCGCTCCGACTGGAGTTGCTTCACCTGGCGCGTCAGCCGGACGGTTTGCAGTCCTCTCTCGATCGTCAGCTCCAGTTCGTCTAAATCGAGCGGCTTGACTAAGTAATCGAACGCCCCGTCCTTCATCGCCTCGACCACATGACGGACCTTCTCGTGCGCGGTAATCATCAGGACGACGATGTCCGGGTCGTGCCGTTTGATCTGCCGGAGCGTCTCCAGTCCATTCATGCCGGGGAGGGCGATGTCCAGCAGTACCAGGTCGGGTGCCCGCTCCCTGACGAGCGCAATCCCCTCCTCCCCGCTGCTGGCTAAGATCGTCTCGTACTGGCTCGACAGGACGGTGTTGAGCGACTGGAGGAGCGACGGCTCGTCGTCGATGATGAGGATTTTGGGGGGTCTCATGTCGAGTGTTGCGCGTTCAACGGGAACCGGATGAGGAACGTCGTGCCGTCGCCCACTCGGCTGGCGACCTCGATCGACGCCCGGTGGCGTTCCAAGATACGCTGGACGATCGACAGTCCCAGTCCCGTTCCCTGCGACCGGGTCGTGAAGAAGGGGTTGAAAATCTTACTCAGGTTCTGCGGGGCGATCCCGACCCCGGTATCCGCCACCCGGACATCTACCGTCTGCGTCGTCGCCCGCACGGCGATCGACAGTCGTCCGCCCGCCGGCATCGCATGGATGGCGTTCAGGAAGATGTTCACGAACACCTGCTGGACCTGGTTGGGGTCGACGAAGACCGGCAGGATGCGGGCGGGCGGGTCGAACTCGACCTGAACCTTCGCCTTGTCGAGGGATCTCCGGACGACGCCGAGGCTCTGCTCGATCACCCGGGTCAACTCGGTGAACCGGAACGCCGGCTCCTCGGGACGGGCATAACTCAGGGTGTTCTTCACCACCCCCTCGATCTTCTGGATGGCATCCAGGATGTTCCCGACGATCTTGCGCTGCGTCTCGTCGGCGGTGAGCTGGCGGGCGAGCAACTGGGCGTCCAGCTTCACGCTCGACAGCGGGTTCCGGATCTCGTGCGCGATCCCGGCGGAGAGTTCGCCCAGAGACGACAGCCGGTCCATCCGGCGGATCTCTTCCTCTAAGCGGCGATGCTCGGTGATGTCCCGCAGGACGAGCACCGAGCCGATCCGTTCCCGGCGGTCGTCGAACCGGGGGAAGGCGGACAGGAGGAACGTCCCCTCGATGACCAGGTCGTTCACCTCTTCCACGACCGGCTCGACCTGGTCGGGTCCGAGCAGGCGATCCCCCCAGGTCCCGGCCTGGCCGTTCCGGATGAACACCGCCTGCCAGGTCTGGCCGATGAGCTGGTCCGGGGACGTCCGCAGCCGTTCGACGAGCGCGCGGTTGACCCGGATGATGCGACCGCTGGCATCCTGGACGGAGATCGGGTCGGTGATGGCGTCGAACGTGTCCTCCCACTCCCGCTTGTCCTGGGACACCTGGTGGAAGAGCTGCGCCTTCTCGACCGCTAACCCGACCTGATGGCCGATCGTCACGATCAGGTCGATCTCGTGCTCCGCGAACCGGTGCGCCTGGCGCGACCCCACGCTCATCGTCCCGACGATCCGATCCCGCGCCCGCAGGGGCACCATAGCGAACGCGGCAACGCCTAAGTTGAGGGCGGCGATCTGTCCCAATCGCGGGTCGCGACTGATGTCCTCGGCGTAGATCGGCTGGCCGGACTGGAACACCTGGCCGAGCACGTTCTCGTTGATCTTCACCCGGCCGATCACCCGGGCGTACTCACCCGGCAGATGATCGCTCGCCATCATGACGAGCTCCGCCCGCTCGGCGTCCAGCACGTGCACCGCCCCCATCTCCAGTCCCGTCACTTCGATCACCCGGTCGAGGGCGATCGTGACGATCTCGTCGAGGTCGAGCGACTGGCTGATCGCCCAGGCGACGTGGTTGAGGGCGGACAACTCTAAGTTCCGCCGCGCGACTTCCGCCTCCGCCTGCTTGATCTCGGAGAGGTCTTTGACGATCCCCATAATCGCCACCGGCCGGCCCGCCTCATCCCGGACGAGCGAGGTCGAGAGGAAGATCGGAAACCACCCCCCGCTTTTCTTGATCGTCATCGCTTCCCCGCTCCAGCCGTCCTTCTCCAGCATCGCCGGGATCATCTCCCGGTTCTCCGCGTACGCCGGGTTGAGGACTTCGACCCCCTTGCCGATCAGCTCGTCCATCTCGTACCCGAACAGCTCCCGCACCGCCCGGTTGGTGTAGGTGATCCGGCCGTTCAGGTCGGCGATGACGATCCCATCGTACGCGCTGTCGACCGCGTGAGACAGGAAGGTGAGCGTCTTCTCCAGCGCCGCGCGCGCGCTGGCCTCTTGTTCGACGATGACGAGACGGTTAGGCATAAGAGCAGTGACGAGTGACGAGTGTCAAGCAACAAGTAGAAAACAAGATCAATTTCCTGTTTTTACTCGTCCCTTGTCACTCGTCCCTGATTCATTCGATCCGACGGACGGATATGGCTCCATCCATGTTGAGCTGTCCCACAAGGATGATCGTAGCCACCCCCACGAACAGCCCATTCTCCACCACACCGGGGATGTTGTTCAGCGTCCGTTCCATCCCGGCCGGGTCGTCGATCTCGTCGAACGTGACGTCGACGACCATGTTCCCCTGGTCGGTGATGACCGGCCCGTCCTTCTTCACCCCCATCCGGAGGACGGGCGTCCCGCCCAGGTCCCGGAGCCGGCGCATGACGGGCGCGATCGCCATCGGGAGGACTTCCACCGGGACGGGACACGTCGTGCCCAGCCGGTCGACGAGCTTCGACTCATCGACGACGACTACAAAGACTTTCGCTAAAGCATCGATGATTTTTTCCCGCGTATGCGCTGCCCCCCGACCCTTAATCAGGCACTTCATGGGATCCACCTCATCCGCCCCGTCGATGGCGATGTCGATCCGCTCGACATCATCTAAGGTGCGGACGGGAATGCCCTGGGATCGGGCGCGGACGGCGGCGTCGTAGGAAGTCGGAATCCCGACGATCCGGAGTCCCTCCGACCGAACCCGGCGTCCCAGTTCTTCGATCATGAACACCGCCGTCGAGCCGGTCCCCAGCCCGACGACCGCGCCGTCCTCGACCAGCCGGGCGGCTTCGATGCCCACGTGCTGTTTCATCATCTTGATTTGGGCGTCGCGGTCCATGATCACTCTTCACTGCGTGGTGGATGCGATCTCTGCGGCATGGATTCCCGCATGCGCTGGAATGACACCGGACGGAAACCATACGTTATATTACACCGGAAGCGTTAGCTTTGTCAATCGAATCTTTGCCGCCAGCCCTATCCCCTCTGCTCCCTGCACTCTTTCACGCCCTTATCTTGACGTCGGCGAGCTGCTGCTCATGAGATCTCCAACGCAAACGGCCCGACCAGAGCCAGGTTGACCTCTCCTGGCTCGATCGGGCCGTTGCGTCCGGGCGTGGGTCTTCCGCCGTCCCGAACCCCGTTACTTGAGCAATGTCATCCAGCGGGTCTGACTGAACCCGGCGGTCATCGTCAGCCTGTACAGGTAGACGCCGCTGGCCACCGCCTCCCCGTGGACGTTCCGGCCATCCCACGC
The DNA here is from genome assembly GCA_016209865.1 of Candidatus Latescibacterota bacterium. GTDB lineage: Bacteria > JAAXHH01 > JAAXHH01 > JAAXHH01 > JACQVL01 > JACQVL01. Next base: position 9,065 of record JACQVL010000303.1, read on the forward strand.
CACGACATACCGTCCCGGCGCTTTCGGTTCATCCACGAGCCGCGCCACCTGCTGGCCTAACAGGTTGTACACCGCTAAGATGATGTGCGCCGCCTGCGGCACGTCGTAGGCAATCCGCGTCGCTGGGTTGAACGGGTTCGGCCGGTTGGGCTTCACGGTAAAAAACAATCGAGCCAGCGTCTTACCCGGCGGCGGGACGGCCCGCTGATCGAACCGCACCACGCCGTTCACGGACGCGGGCAAGATCAGGAGGGCGCTGAGGAGTCCGAACGCGACGACGCGCAGAGCGAAAAGGGGACGATGAGGCATCAGTCACCCCGAAGAGCGATGGATTCCCGCTTGCGCGGGAATGACACTCTAAGGCCGGATATTCTGGAGGATAGGTATAACATGCGCGATGAGCCGCCGCTTGTCAAGCGTTCTGTGGTGCCCCCCATCCCCCGGCCCCGCCGGGCAGGTGGGCAATGGGCAGTGGGCAGTGGAAGCCGTTCCCCCGTCTACTGCCTACCTGCCCATCTGCCTACTGCCCGGCAGAGAGGCGAGGGGTGAGAATTGTCTTGACAAGCCATCCGACCCCGCGTAATGTAGAACCGCATTTTTCTCATCCCATTCAATAAAAACAAGGACGAAGGACGAAGACCAAAGTACGAAAAAGAAAGTTTTTCCTTCGCCTGTATTTTCTGCTTTTCGTTCGTCCTTTATTCTTCGTACTTCGTCCTTATTTTGTCACCCTGACGGAGTCTCTGCATGCCAGCAACGCAGACCACGTACGACCTCGCCATCATCGGCGGCGGGCCGGGAGGGTACGTCGCCGCCATCCGCGCCGCCCAGGCCGGCCTGAAACCGGTCGTCATCGAACGGGAA
>JACQVL010000025.1 GCA_016209865.1 Candidatus Latescibacterota bacterium
ACGCAACGATGAACGATGACTGGATTCCCGCTTGCGCGGGAATGACACCGTCTTTCTTTTAGGGGGTTGGCTCATCCGGGATTTTGGCGGGACTCATGGGCAAGACTGTAGAGACGAGGCGGTGCCGCGCCCTGGGCGACTCACCGGGTCGCCCCTCATGAGATTTGACGACCCAAAGCGGTAAAAACCTGTCGGGGCGAATCTGGTATTCGCCCCGATGCGGGCGATCACAAGGATCGCCCCTACGGATGCCCTGTTTTGATCATCAAACTCTCATCAGCGTGATCCGTAAAAATGTCGGATGAACCAGGGGGATTCATGGGATTGCAAATCGGAGTGGCCAGATCAGACATCACCCCGCCTGTCGGGGTCGAACTCTGCGGGTTCGGGATTTTCCGCGAACGGCGCTCCACCGCCGTCCTGGAGCCGCTGTACGCGCGCGCGATGATCATCGACGACGGCCGGACGCGGGCCGCCATCATCAACTGTGACTTGGTCGGAGTTGATATCGTGCTGACCCGGGCGATCCGGACGCGAGCGGAGCGGGAACTGGACATCTCTGCCGACCATCTGATGATCGCCTGCACGCATACCCATTCCGGGCCGGCCACCATCCCCCTCGTCGGGTGGGGGGAACGCGACCCGGCGTACGAGTCACGGCTGCCGGATCTGTTGATGGCGGCCCTCTCTGAGGCTACGGCTCGCCTGGCGCCCGCTGAACTCGCGTACGGCCAGGCGCCCGTCGAGGGGATCGCCTACAACCGCGAGCGAAAAGACGGGTCCGTCCCCGACCGGCTCGACGCCCTGCTCGTCACCAGCCACGGCAAGCCGGTCGCGTTCCTGTCCCACTACAGTTGCCATCCGGTCGTCATGTGCGCCGAGACCACCCTCATCTCCGGGGATTTCGTCGGTCTGGCGACGAACGCAGTCGAACGCGATTACGACGGCGTGGTGGGGTTCTACCTGCAGGGCTCATCCGGGGACATCAACTCCATGTCCTGCCATAAACCGCCCGACATCGCCCTTAAAGACCTCCACGACCTGAGCGCCGCGTTCGCGGACGACCTCCGGGCCGCCCTCCGGTCTGCCGCCCCCATCGCCGTCAACGACCTCCGGGCCGCACGGCGGGACATCGTCCTCCCGCAAGTGATCCCCGACCGGGCAGAGGTGCTCCGGCACATCGTCAACGCGGATCGCTTGCTCGGCGACACCGGACTGCCCGCTGGCCCTTCACGCAACTACGCCCGGTTCCTCAAAGAAACGTACGAGCACATCTGGACGAAGTTCGACCGGGGGGAACTGGACGGCATGCCCACCGAAATCCAGGCCATCCGCATGGGCAACCTTGTCCTGGCGGCCCATCCATCCGAACTGTTCTACAGCTTCGGCCGGGCGATTCGGGAGGCCACAGTCCCGCTGACCACCTTCGTCGTCGGCTACACCAATCAATTCGTCGGGTACATTCCGGAGCCGTGGTGTTACGACGTGACGACGCGCCACTACTCCTACCCGGCCCACTTCGTTCCCGTCATTTTAGGGGGGTTCCGGTTTCGAGAGGATGTGGGAGAAGTGCTGTCCGAGTCTCTACTTGAGATGATTCGAACGGTGTGAGGAAAGGTGACAGGACTGGATTCCCGCTTTCGCGGGAATGACGATAATTTGTGTGCTTTCTCTCTCACCACGTATGAATCACGTGTCCCTGTCCGGGGAACCAGATCGCATCGATCACTGATGACACGACCACGCTCAGGGCATAGCCCGCCAGCATCCCGATGAAGATCGGCTGGCCTTTCTTGTAGAGGCTCACCCCGCCCAACCGGAGCAGGATGAGCTTGACCAGCCAGGCGAGGAAGATCGAGAACGTCACGACCCGCACCACGTTCGACCCGGCGATGGCGAACCCGATCGGATGGATCGGCCATGAGGGAAACAGGTAACGCAGCGCGATCAGCCCGCCCGCCAGGATAACCCCCGCGATGAAGAACAGTTGCTCCGGCCGGGAGATGGCGGTCGGGTTCTTCATCCAGGTGACGATGATCTGGATGTACCCTTCTCCCGCTCCAGTCGCCTCGCTCGCGCTGCCGAACGAGGTGACATGATGAGGGTTGTAGCCCATGTAGATCGTCCACACGACCGCCGTGAGCATGCCCACGGTCGCGGCGGCGCACAGCGTCCCGTACAGCCGGAACCGCTCCCGGCCGAGCGTCCGCTCGATGTAGATCAGGTGAGATAGGCCGCTCATCGAGAAGAACCGCCAATTGCGGGCGTAGACGTTCGCCAGGCCGAGGGACACCAGCGTCGGAGGGTTGAGACTCCCGGAGCCCAATGCCCCGATCGTGAACTCGTTGGCGTTCACTGGCAGGTCGAGGTAGGCTAACCCAGTCTCCGCCACAATCCTGGCGATGCCCAGGTACAGGACGAACAACGCGAACAGGAACACGGCCGCCACCCAGAGGGCCATGCCCGACGCGTGCAGCCACGCGACGACGTACACGACCCCGATCATCAGACCGATGACTGCGCTCCGGTAGGGGATCAATTCCTCCCGGTCGTCCAGGCCACTGGGACGCCCAACCGTGTGCCGGAGCACCGCCTTCAGGTGCCGGCGAGCCGTCCAGAGCGTCCAGAGGACGAATACGACGAACCCGCCGAAGTAATGGGAGAGCATCGCGGAGTTGAGACCCAGTGTCGAGGCGGAATACGAGATGCCCAACTGGTTGAGTAGTCCGGTCAAGAGGGTCGCAACTCCCTGGAAGAGCCAGACACTGAACAGCACCTCGACGTTCGTGAAGAACGCACACGCTAAGACGAGAAAATTGATCTTGATCGGAAGCGCCGGGATGGCCCGGCCGAGGCTGATGTTCGCCTGGTACGCCGTCCCGATCGGGATGACCCCGATGGGCATGAAATAGTCGATGATGTTCCACCCGATGATGAAGACGGGGATGCTGAACCCGACCCAGAACAGCCTCTGCCGCAGGTACGGCGGGATGGCGCTCCGGTCATCTTGCTGCATCATCGCCAGCGGGATGTGGGCGAGTGGAAACGTCAGCTTCTCGTGCTCGATCCATTGCTTGCGTAGGAGCACGATCGTGCAGGAGCCGGCCAGGAACAGCGCGCCGACGAACGTCATCCACCAGAAGACCGGGATCGTCCAGGCTCTCCACGGAATCCCCTGGCCTTCCGGCAGTCCTTCATAGAACCACGTCAACGCGTTCCCCTGATTCGTGACGACGAGCCACTGCGGGAGATGGGGGAAGAGCAGGGTCTCCCACTGGTTCTCCGAGGAGGCGAAGTAGTTGGGAACGGTGATCACCCGGAAGAAATAGTTGGAGAACCCGAACCCGGGCACTGTCGACGCGATCAGTCCCATGCCGAAGATCGTAAACAGTTCCGGCGTCGAGAGCCGCCAGCAGGATCGCAACCGGGCGAGCAGTGGGTTGATGGCCGCCGTCAGGAGGAACAGCGGCATCAGCACGATGATGGGAATATGGGCGATCGTCATCAACGAGGATCGTACCGCGAAATCCGCGTAGATCGTCCAGACGTTGATGAGTACTGTCAGCAGAAGGCCGATCAGGATTGCCCGGAGGGTCATAGGTAGAGTTCCAAGTTTCAGGTTCCAGGTTTCAAGTCCATAGTCCATCCAGGCTGTCGTTTTGATTTTGAACCTGGAATCTGGAACTTGAAACTCTTCCCAATGTGACGATTTTCGCAGCCTGATGCAAGAGGAAAAACGCCGCGGATTGTTCTTGCGTGGAGCGAACCGGGCTGGCCTACCAGTTCGCCGAGTAGAGGCGGTATTGGGGGTTTATCGAAGCGTGGCAACGATGAGTCGAGCGTCTACCGTTGCCGCAGACGGTAATTCCCTTTGTGCGTTCTGAGGCTGAGGGTCGGCCCTCCACCGTTCACGGCGCCGCGGTATTCGATGTCACGGTAAGACCGGGACCGGCCTCGGCTCAGCCGCTTGACGCTGAACTCGAAGTCCGCGTCCAGGTCGCCATGCCCGATGTCGGCATCCAGGTCGAACCCCTTGCCCTTCGGGAGGACGAGGTCGACCGTCCCTTTAAACGTCTCGATCCGGTTCCGCTGGAACAGAGTGACGAATTCGACCCGAACCTCACTTTTGAAGGTGTCCAGATCGAGTGACCCCTCAAACCCGGAAATCGTGATCGGGCCTTTGAAGCTGTTGATCTTGAGATGGGATCGGAGGCCGGTCACTTTGAGAGTCGACTTGAAATCCTTGATCGTCAACTGCGCGGTACGCGGCATGGAGATGGTGTAGTGAACGTACGGAAACCGGATATTATCGTCATCGAAGGCAGAGTGCCAATCCTGGAGTTTCTCGTAATCGGATTTGATCCAGACTGAACTCTCAGAGGCCTCGATATCCACCTCCGTGTTCTGCACCGTCTGGGCCTGATCGTCTGATTCCTCATCCGCTTCCACCCGTGCCTGGATGTCCACCTGCGGGCGATCCCAGGCGGTCACTGTGACGCTCCCTTTGAACGTGTCGATCGACACTCGCCCGTCCGGGTTCAGGGTGACGGTCTTCTTGACTTCTTTGACCTCCTGGGCCGCCGTCGCGCTCAGGCTCAGGACGCTAAGCATCAGCAGGCAGAGCAGAATCGAGACGACTTTCATAGGGGCCTCCTTCTACCGGGGCGAGGCGGTGCCGCGTCCCAATTCGGGCGACCCACCGGGGCGCCCCTACAATCCTACCAGATGAGGTGAACGACAGACGAGTATAAGACTCCGGTCTTGAATCAAAAGATGGGGGCCGGTATGGATTTTTATTGACAGAATGATGAGAAGCCATCACACTGATAGACGCTCTGGCTCGATCACTCGTTAGCGCACGCTCGAATTTTTCTCGAACGGAGCCTCTCCGTGGACATGCCCGATGGACTCAAACGGCAGATCGGCCTCGGCCCGGCCACGGCCATCGTCGTGGGTGAGATGATCGCGGTCGGCATTTTCCTGACTCCGGCCGGGATGGCCAGATCGCTCGGGTCGCCCTTCTGGCTGCTCCTCGTCTGGCTGGTGATGGGCGGGATGGCGTTCAGCGGGGCGCTCTGTTACGGGGAGCTGGCCGCCCGGTTCCCCGACGCGGGCGGGGGGTATGTGTACCTGCGGCAGGCGTACGGCCCGCCGCTCGCGTTCCTGTACGGCTGGATGTCCTTCCTCGTCATGGACCCCGGCATCACCGCCGCCTTAGGCGTCGGGCTGGCCAGTTACGCCGGGTATATCGTCGCCCTGTCCCCGCTCGGCATCAAGGTCGTGGCCATCGGGACGATCGTAGGGCTGGCTGCGGCGAACATCCTGGGCGTCCGGCTCGGCGCCGGTTTGATGAGCGGGTTGACGGCGATCAAACTCGGTCTGCTCGCCCTGATCGCGCTCTGGGGGTTTGGCCTCGGCCTGGGCGACTGGTCCCACCTGACTCCGTTCGTCGCCCAGCGGCCGGGTTCTCCTCCGCTCCTGGGCGCGCTGGCGGGCGGGATGGTGGCGGCGTTCTTCTCGTTCGGGGGATGGTGGGACCTGAGCAAAGTGGCGGGTGAAGTCCGTGAACCGACCCGGACGCTGCCCCGCGCCTTAGCGCTCGGCGTCCTGACCGTCACCCTCGCCTATATCCTGACGAGCGCGGTCTTCATGTACCTGGTGCCCGTGGAGCGCGTCACGTCCGACGAGACGTTCGCGGCTCAGGCGGGCGAGGCGCTCTTCGGTCGATCGGGCGGGCTGATCTTCTCGACGATCGTCATCATCTCCGTCCTGGGCAGCCTGGCCGGGATCGTCATGAGCGCGCCACGGGTGTACTATGCGATGGCGCGCGACAGGGTCTTCCTGGCCGCCGCCGCCTCGGTCCACCCACGGTTCGGCACCCCCGCCCGCGCGATCGCCCTCCAGGCCGGCCTGGCGTCGGGCCTGGTGGCGCTCGGCACGTTCGATGACATCGTCGCGTATTTCATCTTCATGGCGGTCGTGTTCATCGCTCTGACCGTGGCGGGGGTGTTCGTCCTCCGACGGAAACGACCGGATGTCCCCACCTACCAGATTCCAGCCTACCCGGTCGTTCCTGTCGTGTTTCTGATCCTGGTGGCCGTGCTGTTGGTGTTACTCGTCGGGCACAACCCCAGACAGGCGTTGTTGGGGACGGGCGTAGTCGCGCTCGGTGTCCCGGTGTATTATCTCTTATTCCGTCACAAGAAAGGAACCCTTTCCCATGACCTGGATTCGGACGATTCCGCTGTCAGAAGCGGATGAACGGCTGCGCCGGGCGATGGAGGGACAGCGGGCGCTCTATCCGTCTGAGTATGCAACCCCCGTCCATCCGACCGATGATGGCACGGCCGGCATCGTGGCCTCGCATACCCTCATCCCGGACGCGCTCTACCACGCGTTCGCCACGTTCGGGTCGCTGATGTCGCCCGACCTCCCCCTCGCCCGGCGGCAGCACGAGATGATCACGACGATGGTGTCCGTCACGAACCGGTGCGTCTACTGAGTGGAGTCGCACGCAGAGTTTCTGCGTCGGGTCACGTTAGATGCGGAGCTGGTTCAGGCGTTGCAGGAGGACTACACCACCGCGCCCATCAGCGAGCAGGAGCGGGTGATGCTCGACTACGTGGTGCAGGTGACGAAAGACGCCACGCAGATCACCCAGCGCCACCATGAGCGGCTTCGAGCCGTCGGGTTCGACGATACCGCCATCCTGCAGATCACCCTCATCGCTTCCTGGTTCAATTACATCAACCGGGTGGCGGACGCGCTGGGGGTCGGGCGGGAGTAGGCCAGAGGTTATAGCCATGACAGCCCCGGTGGCATTCTTACGCTCGCTCGATTACTTGCAGAAGGTGCCCGACGATCTCATCCAGAAGATCGCGAAGGACATGCAGGCGATCGATATCCCTGCCGGGACCACCCTCTTCCACGAGGGGGACGAGGGCGATGCGGTCTATATCGTCGTGGACGGGATCCTCAGCATTGAGCGTGACGACACCCCGGTAGTGACCCGTGGCCCCGGGGAACTCGTGGGCGAATTTGCGCTGCTCGACAACCACAGCCGCAGCGCGACGGTCATCGCCGCCAGCGACGCCCGGCTCTTCAAGTGGCTACGGACGGATTTCACCGATGTGCTCTCCCAGAACGTCATGCTGGTCTGGGGGATTCTCACCACGATCATCGAGAAGGCCCGCCAGAGCACGACCGCGCAATACGAGACGATCTACCCTGGGAAGCCCACCACGCCAGCAACCGTCACGCTCCCCGGGAGCGACTGGGTGCCCGAAAAACGGCTCGTCTACCAGAGCGCTCCGATGCGACAGATTTTCGACCTCATCCGGAAGATCGAACACAGCACCAGCAGCGTGTTGATTACGGGCGAATCCGGGACCGGCAAGGAGATGGTGGCCCGGGCGATCCATCATGCCAGTCCGTATCGTGACGGCCCCTTCGTTGCCCTTAACTGCGGCGCGCTCCCAGAAACTCTCGCCGAATCCGAACTGTTCGGGCAAGAGCGTGGTTCGTTTACCGGGTCAGCCCGTGAGCAGCAAGGGAAGATCGAACTCGCTCACCAGGGCACGCTCTTTCTGGATGAAATCAGTGAACTCCCACCGTCGCTCCAGGTGAAACTCCTCCGCGTCCTGGATGATCGGCGAGTTCTCCACCTAGGCGGCACCAGGCCCATCGTCACCGAGTTTCGGGTGATTGCCGCGACCAACCGCGATCTCGCACAGGAAATCAGGGAGGGCCATTTTCGGGAAGACCTCTTCTATCGCCTTGCCGTCATCACGATTCACATCCCGCCGTTACGACAGCGTCTGGATGACATCCTGCCGCTGGCGGAGCATTTTCTGAGTGAGATCTCGAATCAGTTCGGGCAGCCAAAGGTATTCGGCCCTCGCGTGCTCGAGTATCTGCAGCGCCAGCCCTGGAAGGGTAACGTGCGGGAACTCCGCAACGCCATCGAACGGGCGGTGATGGTCTCCGAGGGGAACCAGATTGAGCTTGGTGATATTCGTCTACCGGGACAGCCCTCTCCCGATCGTGGGAGGTATCCACTCGAAGCCGCGTCTACGGGCGGATTGGAGAATCTGCTCCAGCACCTGAACCTTCGGGACGCGCAAACGAACGTGCTGGAACTCGTCGAAAAGATCCTGATGGAATTGGCCCTGGCTCAAACGAACGGGAATATGAGTCAGGCCGCGAAGCTGCTCGGTCTCAACTACAAGCAGGTCACGCGCCGGCTGAAGAAGTATGGTGGCTGATCGATGGGCATGGGATCATCTGGCCGTCCGGGAGGTCGCCATGCTCGTTGTCCACGACAAATGTACCTTTTTACGGAGCCTGGATCTGTTCGCGCACGTGTCGGACGCCACGCTGGAGCAGATTATGGCCGGGATGGACGAGGTGACGTCTGCCGCCATGAATGTCTGTTTCATGAAGGCGAGGCGGGCGATGCGCTGTATCTGATCGTCCAGGGGCAGATCCGGATTCTCAAGCACGAGGTGGAAGTCCTGGTGTGAGGCCCTGGCGATTGCGTGGGCGAGATGGTCCTGTTAGTCGCGTATCCGTGAGGTTCGTCGGTCCGTCACGAAGAGCGATACCGGTTTCCACCCTCAGTCAAAATCGACTACGGATCTGGTCGAAAACGACTAGTGTTCAGAGAACGACTTGCAGTCTCCTTCCTCTCCCTAACTCTACGAAGTCACACTCCCTCAATACATTCCATTACTCCATAAGCGCTGAGATCCTCCCGCAGAGCGTGCTGGCATCCTTCTTGCTTTGTTCCATCGGTAGAGACAGCAAGAAGCCGGGATCACGATGGGTTGGGTGCGGGGAGGGGTGGCGGCGTCCGCCAGATCGGAAGGGGGAATCAGCGATGAGAACAGTCTCTGCAAGGGGCACAGCGCTGGTGGTATTGATGCTGTGTGGGGGAGGGTGCGGTCGGCCGGGTCCACTCGCCCCCCACGAGTCCCAGCGCAGCGTCGCGAAGGTCAGTGGTCAGCACAGTGCAGGCACTCAGGTTGTCGGGGGAGTTGAGGATGGAGTTGGTGGGCCTGGAGCTCAGGTCGGCGGCCCCGGAGACGACCACCAAGACGGCGGCGACGGGAATGATGTCCAAATCGGGGGGTTCGGGAACGACGAGCAACACGGGGGGCGCGGGGATGATCTCCAATTCGGGATGGAAGGGAACGACCGCCAATTCGGGGATGAAGGGGACGACAAGCAACTCGGGGGGCCTGGGAGCGATGAGCAACACGGCGGCCCCGGGAATGACGTCCAACGGGGCGGCCCCGGAAGCCCTCCAGACTCGCTCAGGGTTAGCCTTGAGCAGGACGGAGAGGACTTCCAATTCGGGGATGCAGGGGACGATACCCAGATCGGCGACAATGGGGATGACGAGCAAGACGGGGGGGAAGGCAACGATACGCAATACGGTGATGAAGGGAATGACGTTCAAGTCGGGGGGGCCGGGGATGACGAGCAACACGGCGGCATCGGCCGGGACACTCAATCCGGCGGGGAGGGCAATGACGTCCTTTTCGGTGACGGGGGGAATGACAAGCAATTCGGCGACGAGGGGGATGACCACCTCTCCGGCGGCGAGGGGAATGATACCCAGGACGGCGGGCCCGGGGACGATACTATCCGTCCGGGGGGCGGGGATGGCCAGGTGGATGGGGGAGACGGCAACGATACGGTCGAGCTCTCCGGGACGGGGTGGCGGAACAACCGCGATGGCAGTTATACCCACTCCAGTACCGGAGAGACGATCACGACCCGGAATGTGG
>JACQVL010000297.1 GCA_016209865.1 Candidatus Latescibacterota bacterium
ACGGGGTATGGCCTGGGTATCCGGCTCCAGTCGTCGCTGGGCATCTTAGGGATCGATTACGGGATCGGGGAGGATGACGCCCTGCTGAACGGGAAATTACACATCGGCATCCGGAATGAATTTTAAGACGCCTTGCGCAAGGCTCCCAGGTGGATTATCTTGAGTAAGCCGGGTTCATCTGTGTTGGTTCGCACTCGTTGTCATGAGGGCCGGACGTGTACGGAACGAAAGCGGTGTACGACATCGTCGTCGTCGGCGGCGGGCCGGCCGGGGCGTTAGCGGCCTGGGCGGCGGCTGATCGAGGGGTCAGTGTCCTGCTGATCGAGAAAGACCGGGAGATCGGGGTGCCCGTCCGATGCGCCGAGGGGATCGCCGCGGCGACCGTCAAGAAATTCCTCGATCCCGACCCCCAGTGGGTCTCAGCGAAGATCGAAGGCCTCCGGCTGTATGCCCCATCGGGTGAGAGTATCGAATTTCTCGAAGAAGGCCTGGGATACGTGCTGGAGCGACGTGTCTTCGATCGCGAGCTGGCCAACCGGGCCGCGAAAGCGGGGGCGGATGTGTGGGTCAGCACCTGCGCGACCGGCCTGATGTTCGATCAGGATCGGCTCGCTGGAGTCCGGATGGCGAGCCGCGGTCGGGATATGACCGTCCGGTGTCGTCTGGTGATCGCGGCAGATGGAGTTGAGTCACGCGTCGCGCGATGGGCGAAACTCCGGACGATGAGTTCGTTGCGGGACCTCGAAGTCTGCACGCAGTATCTCCTGCACAACGTGGCTCCGGAGAAAGGCTACTGTGAATTCTTTGTCGGGGAAGAGATCGCGCCGGGCGGGTATGCCTGGGTCTTTCCGAAGGGGCCGGACACCGCCAACGTCGGGATCGGCATCTGCGGACTGTACACCCGGAAACGCTCGTCGACGGACTATCTGCATGAATTTATCGCGCGGTGGTATCCGCAGAGTACTCCGCTCGCGATGGTGGTGGGCAGCGTCCCGGTCGGCGTCACCCTCAAGGAGATCGTGACAGACGGGGTGATGATTGCGGGGGACGCGGCACACCAGGTGAACCCGGTGAGTGGGGGGGGCATTGGCACTGCGATGGTGGCCGGAGAAATCGCGGGCCGTGTGGGCGCGGAGGCGATTAAAGCGGGGGATGTTTCCCGGAACCGGCTTGTCCGGTATCCGCAAGAATGGGAAGAGGTCTACGGGCATTACCAGAAGCGGGCGTATCGGGTCAAAGAAGCCATCCACAAGCTCAAAGATGACACGTACAACGCGACGGCAGCGCTGTTACAACGCCGGAATGATGTCCGGCTTCGGGATGTGTTCCTGACCGTGCTCCGCCATCAGCCCAGCCTGCTGATCGATGTGATCAGGATGTTCAGGAAGTAGGGGTAATCCATCGGGATGAGATCATTCTCCGCGTACCTTCAACTTACCCGTCCGGTGAATTGTGCGATCGCGTTCGCGTCGGTGCTCGTCGGCGCGTTCGTCGCCGGAGCGGAGGTCGCCGGACGACTGGCGCTCATCGCGGGGCTCTCAGAGTTCTGTCTATGCGCCGGGGCCAACGTCATCAACGACTGTTACGATATGGCGAGAGATCGCCTGAATAAACCGGCGCGGCCGCTCGTGACCGGCCGGGCGACTCGCCAGGCTGCGATCGTCTACGCCGTGCTGTTGAGCGTGATGGGCGTCGGACTCGGAGTGACGCTCGGCCTGGCTCCATCGGGCGTCGCGCTCTTCACCGCACTCGCGGCGCTCGCGTACAGCGCCGTCCTCAAGAAGATGGCCTTCGTCGGAAACGTCACGGTCAGCGCCGTCTCGTCGCTTGCGTTCGTCTACGGCGGGCTGACTGGCCCCCGCCCGTTGCTCTCGATCGTTCCGGCAGGGTTCGCGTTTCTGTTCCACCTCGGCCGGGAGGTGCTGAAGGACATCGAGGATGCGGCCGGAGACGCTGCCAGTCGGGTTACCACCGTGCCAGTCCGCTACGGGACGACGACGGCGGTCGGGGTGATCACGGGAGTCTTCGCAGCGCTCATCCTGTCAACGCTTCTCCCTGTCATGGCCGGCTGGTATGGTCGAACGTATCTGGCGCTCGTCATCCTTGTCGACCTTATCCTCCTCTACGTCGTGCGTTCGATGTGGCGGGATGCCGGTCCGGCGAACGCAGGCCGGCTCAGCCGAATCCTGAAAGCGAACATGGTGCTCGGCCTGATAGCGCTGTGCGCGGGGAGATGAACGGGTGCGTGTCGTCCTACAGCGGGTCACGCGCGCGGCGGTCAGCGTGGACGGGACGATGACCGGGGAAATCGGGTCGGGACTCGTCCTGCTCGTGGGAGTGGCGAAAGGGGATACGGACGCGGATGTGGAGTACGTGGCGGACAAGTGCGCATACCTCCGGGTCTTCGAGGACGCGGACGGCAAGATGAACCGCTCGGCGCTGGATGTGAGGGCTGAGGTCCTGGCGATCTCTCAGTTCACCCTCTGCGGGGATACGCGGAAGGGGCGGCGGCCCGGGTTCGACGGGGCCGCTCCGCCGGAGGTTGCACGACCGTTGTACGAGCGGTTTATCGACCAGTTGCGCGCGTTCGGCCTTCGGGTTGAGACCGGCCAGTTCGGAGCGCGGATGCTCGTCGAAATCTGGAACGACGGACCGGTCACGTTTCTCGTCGAGAGTCGCGGAGAGACGAGCGCCGCGTCTCCCCGTCCGCCTGTCCGATGAGACGACCACTGATCCTCGCCTCAACCTCGCCGCGCCGGGCGGCGCTCCTTCGCCAAATTGGGCTTCCGTTCGTCGTGGAAGCCCCGGATGTCGACGAATCCGCCTGGTCGTTCCGGGACCCCGCCGAGGGCGCGCGGACGCTCGCCCTCCAGAAAGCCCGCGCGGTGGCGGCTCGACAGACCGTGCCCGGCCAGGCCGTCTTAGGGGCGGACACGATCGTTGTCCTCGACGGCCGCATCTTAGGGAAGCCGGACGGGCCGGATGGGGCGCGTGCGATGCTACGGGCGTTGGGAGGCCGGGCGCATCGAGTGATCACCGGCCTGGCGCTCGTTGAGACGGGAAGCGGCCGGACGGTGCAGGGGGACGAGCAGACGACGGTCTGGATGCGGTCGTTGGCCCCCGAGGAGATCGAGGCATACCTCGCCACCGGAGAACCCTTAGACAAGGCAGGCGCGTACGGGGCGCAAGGGTACGGGGCGAGCTTCATCGAACGGGTTGAGGGATGTTTTTATAATGTCGTCGGACTGCCGCTCGCGCGGCTGGTCGTCATGCTACGGGAGTTTCACTGCAGTGACGAAATGAATTTTGACGACCAAAATTAGTAAAGACCTGTAGGGGCGGATCTTGTATTCGCCCCGATGCGGGCGATCACAAGGATCGCCCCTACAGATGACCTGTTTTGATCATCAAATCTCATCAGCGTGATCCGTAAAAATGTCGGATGAACCTTTTCTTATCACTATTTCTCTCGTCACTTGTCACTCGTCACTCTCTCATGGCCTTTTACCGTCGTCATCTCTGGGGCGGGATGCTGGCCACCGGCCTGGCGATGGGCGCGGTCGGCGTCTGGCTCGCCCAGACCGGTCAGCTTGACCGGTTCATCAACGCCGACGAGTGGCCGAAAGTGCCCATGCTGCTCGGAATCGGCATCCTGTCGGCATGCTTCCCGGATATCGACACGAACAGCAAGTCCCAGCGGTTATTTTACCGGCTGATGCTCCTGTTAGACGTCTGGCTGATCGTGCAGCGGGATTATAAGTCAGCCGCACTCCTCGGCCTGGGGGGGATGCTCCCCCTGCTGGGCAAACACCGGGGATGGACGCATACATGGACGGCGGCGGTACTCGTCCCGGCGGCCTGTTTTCTCCTCCCGATGCTCATCACGCAGCGGGTTCAGTTGTTTCTGGGCATCTGCTTTGTGATCTCGGTCTCCGCGTACGTCAGCCACCTGATCCTGGATGGGTACATCGGGACGACCATCCAGAGGATGCGGCGTATATTTCAGTGACGAGTGACAAGTGGCAAGTGACGAAGGAAAGACCTTCTACCCCTTGTCACTTATCACTCCGATAGGGGGAACGATGAGTTACCTTGTCACCGGCGTCGCCGGGTTTATCGGGTTTCACATCGCAGAACGCTTCCTGAGTCAGGGACAGCCGGTGACCGGCATCGATTGTTTTCTCGATTCGTACCCGCGTCCCATCAAGGAAGACCGGGTGCAGCGGCTGCGGGAGTATTCCCTGTTCCGTTTTGTCGAGCAGAGTCTGATAGAGGCCAACTTAGAAGCTTTGCTGGATGGGATCAGTGCCGTCTTCCATGAGGCGGGACAGGCGGGCGTCCGGCCGAGCTGGGGGACGAATTTTCACATCTACGTGGAGAACAACATCCTGGCGACCCAGCGTCTCCTCGAAGCGGTCACCCATGCCAGGGTTCGCCGGTTTCTGTACGCGTCATCGTCCTCCGTCTACGGCAATGCCCCCGAACTCCCCATCCGGGAGACGAGCCCGACGCAGCCCATCTCCCCGTACGGGGTGACGAAGCTGGCGGCCGAGCATCTCTGCTCTCTGTACTGGAAGAATCTCGGCCTTCCCGTCGTCTCGCTCCGGTACTTCACCGTCTTCGGTCCTCGTCCCCGGCCGGATATGGCCATCACGATCTTTGCGAAAGCCATCTTAGCGGGGGAAGAGATGGTCGTCTTCGGGGACGGGGAGCAGTCCCGTGGCTTCACGTACGTGGACGATGTGGTGGATGCGAACGTCCGCGCGGCGGAGCGGGACGTGAGCGGGCAGGTGTTCAACATCGGCGGCGGGGGCCGGATCACGGTGAACGCGTTGATTCATCTGCTGGAAGAGATCATCGGCAAGCGAGCCATCGTCCGCCATACCGAATCTCAGAAGGGGGATGCCCTCCATACCGAGGCGGACACGTCGCGTGCCTACCAGGCGCTGGGCTACCAACCGGCCACGGACATGCGGGAAGGGTTGGCGAAGACGGTGGCGTCGATCCGGGAGTTCTATAAACTCTAAACGCGGAATGATGAACGGGGTTGTCCATTCATCCTTCTGCATTCATCGTTGCAGTCGAACAAGGAGGACATACCATGAAGAGCGCACTGGAGATCGCCCTGGAAAAATCGGCCAAGCTGATGGAAGGGGAACCGGCCCAGGCCAGACTGACGGACGAGCAGCGGGCGAAGATCGCGGCGATTGAACAGGAATACCGGGCGAAGGCCGCGGAACAGGAGATCATGGTCGAATCGAAGATCAAAACGGTCGCGCTGCAGGCGACGGGTCGCGAATTCAGCGAACAGGTCATGCTGCTCCGGGAACAATTGACTCAAGAGAAAATGAAGCTCGAAGAGGAGAAGCAGGCACGCATCCAGGCGATCCGCGAGAGCAACGCGTGAACACAAAGCCCTTCTTCCCCAGCGGGAGCACGGCATGACCCCATTGATGGGTGTGAACCTGGCGATTGGTGGGATGGTGCTGTTCGTCGGAAGCGCCATCGGCAGTTTCCTGAACGTGTGCATCCACCGGATTCCGCTCGACCAATCGATCGTCTGGCCTTCTTCCTATTGCCCGTCCTGCCAGGCTCCGATCCGGGCGTCGGACAACATTCCCATCCTGAGCTACCTTCGACTGCGCGGCCGGTGCCGGGCGTGTCAGGCGTCCATCTCCATCCGCTACCCGATCGTCGAGGGCCTCACCGGCCTGGCGGCGGTCGGGTGCTACCTCTGGCTCGGCCTGACCGTCGAGGCTGTCTCGCTCTTCCTCCTGTTTCTCCTGTTACTCCCGGCCACGGTCATCGACCTCGATCACCGGATCATCCCGAATGAACTGACGTACGCTGGATTGATCGTCGGGGTGGGACTGAGTGTGGTCAGGCCCGGCCTGGCCTGGACGCAAAGTCTGGCGGGCGCGTTGACGGGAGGGATGATCCTGCTCGGCATCCGGCAACTGGGACAGGTCGCATTCAAGCAGGAGAGCATGGGACTGGGGGACGTCAAGCTCATGGTGATGATCGGGGCGTTCGTCGGATGGAAGGCAGCCATCATCTCGATCTTCTTAGCGTGTCTGTTGGGGACGTTGTTCAGCATCCCGATCCTCGTCCGGGAGGCCAGGGGCGGGCAGCGTGGGACTCATCAGATTCCATTCGGGCCGTTCCTCTCCGGGGGCGGGCTGCTCGCGGCGGTGTTGCTGAAGACGCCCTGGTTCCCCTGGCCGGGGTAATCCTGGATTCCCGCGTGCGCGGGAATGACCACAAACTCCGGAGACGTTTTTTTACCGACCACCGACCACCGATTTCGACAGGAGGAACAGATGGCGAAGAAGAAGATTCGACTGGGGTTGATCGGATGTGGCGGCAATATGCGGGGAGCTCATGTCCCGCGGATCAAGGAAGATGGGCAGGTCGAGCTGGTGTGTGTGATGGATACCGATGAGAGCCAGGCCCGAGCCCTGATGGAGCGGTGGGGGCGTGAGGTGGCGTACTACACGGACTTCAGGAAGATGATCCGGAACGAGCGTCTGGACGCGCTCATGATCAGCTCCCCCCACGCGACGCACTATGAGCAGGCGAAGTTCGGACTGGAACACGACCTGCACGTCCTGGTCGAGAAGCCGTTGACGACGTCATTGACGCATTCGAAAGTCCTGATCACCCTGGCGAAGAAGCGGCAGCGTATCCTGCTCGTCAGCTACCAGCGGCATTATTACGCCCCGCACAAGTATGCCCGTGAGTTGATCCAGCAAGGGACGATCGGCGCGATACGCGGGGTGGTGGCGTACGTGACCCAGAACTGGCAGGGGGTCAGAGGCTGGCGGCTGATCCCGGAGCTGTCCGGCGGAGGGATGTTCCTGGATACGGGGAGCCATCTGGTGGCGGCCACCCTGTGGCTGATCGGGCTGATGCCGGTGGAGGTATCAGCGTTCGTCGACAACGCCGGGATGGCGGTCGATATCAACGCGGTCGTGAACGTCCGGTTCAAGGGCGGGGCGTTTGGGACGCTCAACACGTTCGGGAACGCCGGGCTGCACGACGAGCAGATCGCCATTCACGGCGACAAAGGCTGCATTGTGTTCCATCTACACCAGTGGCGGATCGCGTCCGTCCTGGTCAACGGTGAGCCGATCAAGATTCCGGCGCGGGTCAAAGAGGAGGCGCCGGACGCGGCGTTTTTCCGTCTGATCAGGAACGGGGGACAGGGCTACGAACTGCCCTATTTCGCGTTAGCCGTCGCGCAGGTGTCGGAGGCGGCGTATCAATCGGCGTCGCAAAAGCGGCCAGTGCAGGTGGCGCGGTAAGAAGGGTATTAAGAGCGGAAGGAACAGGAAAACCTACTGGTCGGTTTCATCGAGCTGGATGAACCGAGCTACGGGTATTTTCTTGGCCTGTTCGCGCTGTCTTCAGCGTCTCCTTGATCTGCCGGACAAAATCTTCCAGTCGCACCGTTTGAGGCCCCTGACCCTTCTCAGGCGGGAGACGCACCACCTTTCTCCCCTTCGCGTCGGTCTCAACCGGGACTTTCCCCTGAAAGAGTCCGAGAACGGTGTGTTCGCCGGTCGGCCGCGTCCAGAGAAACACCACCGCTTCCTCACCCACCTCGAAGGTCGCGGCCTCCGACATCACCATCTCTATCTTCCCAACCGTTCCGCCCGGCTGCGTGATGACAACTGTCCGTCCGATATCCCCCTTCAGGCTTTCCTCGACAGCAACCGTAATCCTGGTCTTGATGCCATCGGCGGTCGACTCACTCACTTTGCCAGTCACCTTGCCGACCACGATGATGCTGGCCTTGAGCGTGAGTTCCTCCAGGCTCATCTTGACGACTGAAGCCACGACCGCCGTCCAGTCCCCCCCAAGCAGGAGCACGACCATCAGCCCGGCCCGGCAGATTCTCCGCAGCCATCCACCCATATCATCGCCACCCTCTCCACCATTCAGGGGAGGGCATCACTTGTACAGTGCCTTAATCCCCGCGATATCCCCTGTATTCAGAGTTCTCTTCTTCGTCTCGCCAGCCTGGGCAAACCGGTACATCGTCTCTTCAGTGCAA
>JACQVL010000299.1 GCA_016209865.1 Candidatus Latescibacterota bacterium
GATTTTACCGATCACCGACCACCGACCACCAATCTTTGATGCGGGTATGGCGCGTCCCTGGTACGAACGATTCTTCGGGGAAGATTACTACCGGACCGACCGGCATGGCGACACCACCCTTGAGGTCGACGGACTCGTCCATTTGCTCGGCCCGCCCAGACGGGCTCCCGTCCTCGACTTAGCGTGCGGGTATGGCCGTCACAGCGTTAGGCTGGCCGCCCGGGGGTATCGAGTTGTCGGCCTCGACCTGTCCGCCGCCCTGCTCCACCGCATCCCCTCGTCCAGTGCCCGCGTTGACCGGGTGCGGGGAGATATGCGTGCGTTCCCGTTTGGAGAAGCGTTCGCCGGGGTGATCAACCTGTTCACCTCGTTTGGCTACTTCGACGATGAGACGGACAACTTCCGGGTGCTGCGCGAGGTGGAGCGAGTGATGCGGCCGGATGGACGGTTCATCTGCCAGGTCATCAACCGCGACTTCCTCGTCCGCGCGTTCGTCCCTCACGAAATCCGCCGGGAAGACCGTCTGCTCGTCCTGGAAGAGCGGCAGTTCGACCCCATCAGGAGCCGCATCCTGATCACGACGACGATCCTCGACGGCGACAAGCAGCGCCGGTACCGGTCGACGATTCGGGTGTATACGTTCACTGAGCTGGAGATGCTCCTCGCCGCCGCCGGGCTGCGGGTCCAGGCGGTCTACGGCGGCTTTGACTTGCGGCCGTACGATTGGGAGACGAACCAGCTCGTCGTCGTCGCGGAGAAGCCGCCGTACGCACGGATGCGGCGCCGGGTTCATCCGCAAAACGCTTGACAAGCGGGAACGAGCGGGTTAAGGTTAGGGCAGTGACGAGTGGCCAGTGACGAGTGACGAGTAAGAATAGATGGATTGAAGGAATTGGCAGGGTGCAGTGTACATTCTGCTAAATGCCAGAATGGATGCCCATCTGAGACTGTCTGATTAGGTTTACTCGTCACTCGCCACTCGTCACTTTTTTCACCTTTTCCCCCTGTCTTCTCTCATCGAGGTCGCTTATGCATCGACGGCGTATCCGGGTTGGCGTGATCGGGCTTGGGTTCGGTCTTCAGCATGTCCGCGGGTTCCAGGGGTGCCAGGATGTTGAAATTCTCGCCATCTGTAGCCAGTCTCAGCGTAAAGTCACCGCGGCCGCGAAGGAGCTGGGCATCGCATACGCGTTCACGGATTACCGGGAGATGCTCGAACTGGACGACCTGGACGGGGTGAGCATCTGCTCCCCGGTCTACCTGCACCACCAGATGGCCCTTGACGCGATCGCGGCGGGCAAGCATGTCCTCTGCGAGAAACCGCTCGCCCTGAACCCGGCCCAGGCCCGTGAGATGTACGAACGGGCCGAGCAGGCCGGGGTCGTCCACATGACCAATTTTGGATGGCGGTTCAACCCCCCGGCGTTCCGGCTCAAGACCCTGTTAGACGAAGGGTACATCGGGCATCTGTATCATATCAACGCACGGTACCTGATGGGTTACCGGGCAGACCCGGCCATCCCTTTCGGCTGGCGGGATCAACAGGCGGCGGGCGGGTTCGGGGCGCTCGGCGACCTGGCCGTCCACCTGATCGACATGATGAGATGGTGGGCGGGCGAGTTCGTCCGTGTCGCCGCGTCGATGAAGACCTTAGTTGCCGACCGCCCGATCCCGGGGTCGTCGAAGGTTCGCCCGTCCGAACTGGACGATACGTGCGCCTTCCTCGCGGAGCTGGGGGAGGGCATCCAGGGCGTGTTCCATGCCAGCCGGTGCGCCATCCGGAGCAATTACATCCATATCGACCTCCACGGCAACGACGGGACGCTCGTCTTCCAGTTCCAGCGGGAAACGATGCAGGTGAACCTCCTCGGCGCGCGAGGACTGCATGAGGAACTCCATGACATCCCCATGCCGAAGCGACTCCGCGTCCCAACCTCCCAGCAGCAGTTTGTCGAGGGGATCCGATCCCGGAAGCCAGTCCAGCCGAGCTTCTACGAAGGCCTCCGGGTGCAGTACGTCGCAGATGCCATCGTCCGTTCGGCCAAGCAGGGACGATGGGTGAGTGTAGAAGAATAGGGATGGCCCTGCGTGGCCGTCCACTCATACAGCCAGGAGATCCCCATGAGAAACTCTTCCGTCTTCTGGACGGCCGTCGTCAGTCTCGGTCTGGCCGCCGGAAGCCTGTCTCTCGCGCTCGCCCAGCAGAAGCCTGCTGGCAGCTCCGACCCGAAAGCCCTGGCGCTCGCCGACCAGGCCATGAAGGCCCTGGGCGGACAGACGAACTGGGACAACACCCGGTACCTGCGGTTCATGTTCTTCGGCAACCGCACGCATTACTGGGACAAGTGGACAGGCCGGTACCGGCTGGAAGGCAAGACCAGGGAAGGGCAGCCCTACGTCATCCTGATGAACCTGAACACGAAGGAGGGACAGGCATACCTTGACGGCAAGCCGGTCGAAGGGGAAGCCCTTCAGGAGCAGTTAAAGCGAGGGTACGGCGCGTGGGTGAACGATACGTACTGGCTGCTCATGCCGTACAAGCTGAAAGACCCGGGCGTCATCCTCGCCTACGACGGCCAGGAGAAGGTTGGAGAGATCGTCTACGACAAACTCCATCTCCATTTCGAGAACGTCGGTCTCACGCCCGGCGACCAGTACTGGGCGTACATCAACCCCAAGACTCATCTGATGGATAAGTGGATCTTCCTCCTCCAGGGGACGAACGAGAAGGGGGAGCATTTCCGGGGCGAGTACCGATGGAACAACTGGCAGCAGTATGGGAACATCATGCTCTCCCCCGAACGCGAAGGAATCGACGGCCAGAAGCGCATGATGGACAACATCGCGGTGTATGACACGCTGCCGGATGAGGTGTTTACCTCACCCGCGCCGGTGAAGATGCCGTAATCGGTCTGAGGAGTGTGATCAGTATGTCAGTCCCTTCTCCGGTCCATGTGGCTATCGACCATCCGGGCGCCGGACAGATGACGATCTTCTGGTCGGACGGCCACGAGAGCGTGTACCCGCTCGCCGACATCCGCAAGGCATGTCCGTGCGCGACCTGCCGCGAGCTGAAACGGCAACAACAGGAGAGCGGCGGTCTGATGCTCGTCGCCGGCCCGGGGCTTTCCGCCAGCGCGGAGGTGGTCGACGTCACGACAGTCGGCCGGTATGGCCTCCAGTTGACCTGGAAAGATGGCCACAACACGGGCATCTACACGCATGAGTTCCTCAGAAAGATGTGCCCGTGCCCACTCTGTCAAGGCAGTGACGAGTGACGAGTGACAAGTGACGAGAGAAAATATGAACATTCTCCTCATCGTCATCGACACTCTCCGCGCAGACCATCTCGGTTGTTACGGCTACCCTCGGACGACCACCCCTCAGATCGACGCCCTGGCGGCACAGGGGACGCTGTTCGAGCAGTTCATCGCCCCCGGTATTCCCACCCAGCCGTCGTTTACCAGTCTGTACACCGGCGTCCACCCGATGACCCACCGGATCGTCACCCATGCCGGACAGATGGCCCTCTCGAACGGGCTGCCCGTCCTCCCAGAGCTATTGGCCAGGGCCGGGTACACCACATGTGCGGTCGATAACCTCTACCAGATGAAACCGTGGTTTGCCCGCGGGTACGAATTCTACATCGACCCGAGCCTCCGGCATACCTATCCGCTCAGCGTGACCTGCGACGAGCTGAACGCCCGAGCCATCCCCTGGCTGCACGCCCACAAAGGGGAGAAATTCTTTCTCCTCGTCCACTACTGGGACCCGCATACCCCGTACCTGCCGCCGAGGCAGTACCGGGAGCTGTTCTACACGGGGAATCCGTTCGACCCGGACAACTCCTCCCTCCTCCCGCTCCGGCGGCAGTTCTTCGGAGAGATGTGGCAGGGTTGGTTCAACCTGTTCGGGTCGAACCTGACGGATGCGGAGTTCATCGTCGCGCTGTACGACGCCGAGATCCGGTACGTGGATGACGGGGTGGGCGCGCTATTAGCCGCTCTTGATGCTTCCGGGATGACGGAACAGACCGTCGTCATCGTCGCCGCCGATCACGGAGAATGTCTCGGCCAGCACGATATCTTCTTCGACCATCACGGGCTGTACGAGGATAACATCCGGTGCCCCCTCATCGTCCGCTGGCCGGGGGTCGTCCCGGCCGGCCGCCGCATCCGGACGATCGTCCAGCATCTCGACCTGGCGCCGACCCTCCTCGACATCGCCGGAGTGCCCATCCCGTCGCATGTTGAGGGACGGAGTCTCCTTCCACTGATGACGGGCGCGACTGATCGGCCTTACTACGACCGGGTCATCACCGAAGAATGCACCTGGCAGGCCAAATGGGGACTGCGCACGGAGACGCACAAATTCATCCTCTCCCGCGAGCCCGACCTCCACGGGATGCCGATGCGGGAGTTGTACGACCTGCGGACAGACCCCGGCGAGTGTCAAAACCTGGCCGATGAGCAGCCCGGCCTGGCCGCTCAATTCGAGCAGGAACTGGAGAGCTGGATCGCAGAGTGGGTCTCCGCTCTTGGGTACGCGGACGACCCCATCCGGGAGCAAGGTATCACGCTCGGGAAGAAATGGCAGGAATGGCTGCAGCAACGCAACGATGAACGATGACTGGATTCCCGCTTGCGCGGGAATGACACCGTCTTTCTTTAAGGGGGATGGCTCATCCGGGATTTTGGCGGGAATCATGGGCAAGACTGTAGAGACGAGGCGGTGCCGCGCCCTGGGCGACTCACCGGGTCGCCCCTCATGAGATTTGAC
>JACQVL010000300.1 GCA_016209865.1 Candidatus Latescibacterota bacterium
ATGACGAGGCTCTGGTACACCCCCGTCCCGTCGAGGTCGGCCGGATAGACATGGCTGACGGTGGCGACCTGGCGGTTCCGGTCGAACGGCCCCGGCGCGGGCAGGGGCGTCCGCGCTAATAATTCCCCGTCGGTGGCGCGGTGGACGGTAATCCCGCCCGTCCACAGGCTGATGATCTCCTTCACGCCGTCCCCGTCGACATCCGCGAACTTGCTCTCGTTCCGGGTCCATCCGGCCTCGGGCGCGGTTGCAGACCAGCGATGCTTCCCGTCGAGGTCGAACAGCCGCAGTTCTTGGGTTGATGTCACGACGAAGATATGGGGAGCACCCCGCTCCTCAAGCCGGAAGAAGTGCACCGTTCCCATTCCCAAGGCGTTCGCATCGTAGCTCCGCCAGACGACCGGTTTCGGGATCGTCTCCCTCAGATCTGCCAGCCGTCGCTGCGTCGCGTTCATCCGGGCGACCGAGGCTGCGTGTCCCTCTTCCCAGGTCGAGACCACGATCCCCCGAAACCGGCAGATGGAGTTCATCCGGAGACCGGCAAGCCCCGCCGGATACGTCTGATCGTGTACGTTGGCGACCAGCCGGCCGTCGCACCAGCACCGAATCCGGTCCCCGCACGCCTCGGCGATCAGGTGGTGATACCGCGTCTGGTCGAGAGGAAACCGCTCCTCGCCGAGGACGACGCGATCGTAGTCCCCCCGTCGATAGAGCACCACCCGATCGTAGCCCTCGAGACAGAGCTGATAATACCGCCGCAGGTCCTGCATCCGGAAGACCAGACCGTTGCGGGAGACGCGACAGTACTCGTCATCGCAGTTGGGGAACGCGCCGGGGATGAACGACCGGACGTGCGCCTCGACCCGGTAGTCGGTCAGATGCGGGTCGGTCGTGACGATCGTCGCCTCGCTCTTGGCGATCTGTTCGAGCGCCTTCCCTTCCTCATCCTCGATGATGAAGAGGTACGTTTCGCTGCGCCAGTGGGGATGGTTGAGCGGGGCTTCCATGCCCGCGAAGTAGGTGCCCTCACGAGCCTGGCTGGTTTCCCGCCCGCGAAAGAGGAAGCCGACGGGACAGCCGTCGATGTCCGGTTTCACGAGCGTACGAGTGACGGGAATGGGGGTCATGCTGGCTCCTTATTTACCTCACGAAACCACTCCTTCAGGATCGGGTACAGGCGGCAGTACTGCCGGTAACTCTGCTCGTACCGCGCCGCCCGTTCGGCGTCAGGCCGGACCATCTCGCCGAGCTGGATCGCCCGGTCGCACGCCGTCTCAAAGCTGTCGTACACCCCCGTGCCGACGCCCGCGATGAGCGTCGCCCCGATGGCGGAGGCGTCGTGCAGTTCCATCATCCGTCCGTCTTGCCCGAACACGTCCGTGAGGATCTGCCGCCAGAGGGGGGACTTGCTCCCACCCTCGCCGAGGCGAATCTCGTGGAGAGGGAGGTTCAACCGTTTGAACCCTTCGAGCGAGTGGCGCAGGTCGAACGCCACGCCCTCCATCAGAGCGCGCACCATGTGCGCTTTCGTGTGATGGAGCGCCAACCCCAGCCAGCCGCCGCGCGCGTGCGCGTCGGGATGCGGGGTGGCCGCCCCGGCCAGCCAGGGCATGAAGAACAGCCGGTCACTGCCCGCCGGGACGTGCTCCGCCTGGGCGGTCAACGACTCAAAGCTCTCCCCCCACTGTTCACTCAGCCACGACAGGCTGCCCCCGCCGGTGTACGTACAGCCGAGCCAGAAATACTTGCCCGGCACCGCATGGCACATCGGCCAGAGCTGATTGAACGCCGCGTCGTTGACTTCTTCCGCGAAGGTCAGCGCGTGTCCGGCCGTCCCGATCCCCACGCCGACGATGCCCGGTTTAATCGCCCCGCTGCCCACGGCCATGCACGCCATGTCCCCGCCCCCCGCGCACACCGGCGTGCCCGCTGCCAGTCCGGTTTCCTCAGCCGCCTGCGCGGTGATCGTTCCGACGACAGTGGTCGATTCGAACACCGGAGGGAACAGGTCGCGCCGCACCCGGAGGGCGTCCAGGATGGCGTCACTCCAGTCCCGCGTGTAGAGGTCGAGCGCCGCTGAGACCGACCCGTCCGAGACGTCTGACGCGAACATGCCGGTCAGCTTCAACCGGACCCAATCCTTCGGGATGAGCACGTACGCCGCCTGCGCGTAACACTCCGGCTCGTGCTCCCGCGCCCAGAGGACTTTCGCCAGGGTGTTGATGGGGTTAAGGACGTGCAACGCCCGGTCGCGGAGCAGGTCGCCCGCCCGCGCGTTCGCGTCGTCACACTCCCGCTGGGAGCGGCCGTCGAGCCACAGGATGGCAGGACGCAGCGGCCGGCCGGCCCCGTCCACGAACACCGCCCCGTTCATCTGGCCGGAGAGGGCAATCCCTGTGATGTCACGGGACGACGCCCGCAGCGCCTGAACGACCTGGCGGATCGTCTGGCGGACCGCCTGCCACCAGTCGTCCGGCTGTTGCTCCACCCAGGCCGGCTGCGGGGTCTGAAGGGAATAGCTGGCGCTGGCGGTCGCCACCACCTTCCCCGCCTCGTCCATCAGCATCGTCTTCGTGCTCGACGTCCCCAGGTCGATGCCCAGGGCCAGAGGCATGGTACCTCCTAAGGGCAATGAAGAGTGAAGAGTGTAGAGTTAAGAGTGAAAGGCCAAAAACTTGCACCACGTCGTGTTTTCCACTCTTCACTCTTCACTTGTTAAGAACCGGCGCGGATTATGGATGAGGAGGTCATCGATGGCGGCAGGACTGAACCCTTCCGCCCGCAGGCGGGGGATGAACTTCGTCAACACGAAATCCAGTCCCGGCCCGCCGCCGTAGCTGCGCCAGTAGCTCGGCCGGCCCAGGTCGTTGCCCAGGAGGATGCGCGTGCCCAGTCCGGCGTCGATCAATCGCCGCAAGACAGTGTTGCGCAACTCATCCGGGCCGTACTTGATCTTGCCGGGACAGTCATACCCTACGTACGCGCCCGTCTCCGCGATCCGCCGGTGCTCCCAGAAGTCCGGGTTGCGGTCGATGTGACTCAGACAGATGCGGTGCGGTTCCACACCGAATGACGTCAGGTACTCCACCTGCTCGTACCCCATCGTCCCGGCTTCGGTGTGGGTGATGATCGGAACACCCGTCTCCAGGTGGACTTTCGCCGCGATGCGCAACAGTTTTTTATCGCGTTCGGTGAACGTATTGTACCCCGTCCCGCCCTTCATGATGCCCGCCTTGATGCCCGTCCCGTCGATCCCCTCGGTGATATCCCGCACACATGCCCGGATCAGGTCGCTCTCGTCCGTCTGCCAGACCGACCGGTCGCAGTAATACGGCTTGTTGTACCCGGTGATGACGATGATGTGGACGTTGGGCACCAGATCGGACACCCGTTTCACCTTATGGATGTTCCGCCCGAAGTCGATCGCGGACATCTCGATGATCGTTCGCCCGCCCGCCTGCATCCACGTTTCCAGCTCCTCGGCGGACTTCTCCACGTCGTTCAACCGGAAGTCCCGGTCTTCCCGCAGCAGCCATTCGGGCGCATCGAACGCTAAGTGCTCATGGTAATCGACGATCCCCAGGTCCCGTCCGGCCACTTCGCCGCGTATGGGCATCACAGATGCCATGCCATTCCTCCTCTGCAATCGCAAAGAACACTTTCACCACAAAGACACAAAGGACACCAAGAAGGATCAATATGTGAATTCCCTTTGTGCTCTGTGTGCCTTTGTGGTGAACACACCGTTACACCCTCTGTGGTTAACAATGATGTTCCAGGAATTCCTGCCACACCTTCACGATGCTGGCCACGCACGCGTGAAACCAGCGCTCGCCTTTGGCGGCCGTGGCCACCGTCGCGTCCCCGAACACCCCCGACTGGCTCAACGCGCCCATCGGGAGCGAGGACATCTCGTAATCCATCGAACGCGGCGGGTATTCCCGCACCACCCGGTCGATCCGCACGAGCTCCGGACGCAGGTAGAGCATGAGGGACGTCTCGAATTCGTCCGCATGAAAATTCATCGGCATCCACATCGGGGATTCAGCATCGCTGAGGATGTCACGCAGGTTGGGATAGAAGGCGTTCAGGATGTTCAGGGCGAGTTCGTCCGACAGGTCGCGCATCGCGTACTTGAGCGGCTGCTGGTTCGCGCCGTGGGCCGACAGCAGGAGTAGCGCCCGGCAGCCGTTGCGGTGAAGACTGCGGGCGATGTCTTTGATCACGGCGAGGAACGTGTTGAGCGAGAGGGTGAGCGAGCCGGGATAGTCGCGCCAGACCCATGAATAGCCGATCGGAAGGGCGGGCAGCACCAGGCCAGTGGTCTGTTCCGCCACGCGGGCGGCCAAGCCTTCGGCGAGGATCGTGTCCGTATTCTGCGGGAGATGCGGCCCGTGCTGTTCCGTCGCGCCGAGCGGCAGGATCGCGTACGGGTGACGGGCTAAGAATTCTCGGCAGTCCAGCCAGGTGGCGGTCGCGGCGTCGAGCCAGCGAGGGTGATCAGATGGGTGAGCCATGATGGAGTCACACGTTCAGCCAGTAGTTGAACTTAACCAGGAAGAGATTCGTTCCTTGCCGTAAGTCACTGAAGCCCTGCTGCAGCCCCTGAAATGAGCGGGCGAATGAGGGATCCTGGGAAAAGGCACTCCAGGATCGGGACCAGACGAAGAACATCGTGCTGCCCGGCCGGTACTCCCAGCGGAGGACGGTGTTGCTCCGCAGGGATCGGGAGCTGAAATCGGGGTTGAAAGAGACGCCGGTGTAGGAGGTGAACTCATAGGACGCGGCGCGTGCCAGTTCCTTGAAATTCTTGTACGCTCCGACGGCCACGAACGGTTGCATGTAGAACTGCAAGGTCAGATTGCGATTGAAGAGCACATCCGCCCGCGTCGTCAGATCCAGCACCTGACTCGTTAATTCCCCGTAGGCATAGTGATCATTGATCCCATCTCCGTTATCATCGACGTTCGTGACCCATTGCGCGTTATTGAAGTACCAGCTATACCGGGGTCCGGTGCTGACCTCGAAGCGGGTCGAAGGGCGGATGGTGATGTACGGGCTCAACGAACGCCAGGAACTACCACCGGTGTTGGAGCCCCAAGAAGAGGAGAAGTTCGCCCGCACCGGTTTGCGGCTATCCGTCGAGAGAAAGACGAAGAAACTGTGACTCGCCGGGTTGATGATGGAAGGGCCGCCACGAGTGTCCAGATCATCCAGCGTCTGGAAGTTTCCGTTCACCCCACCCCCGACAAACCAGAAATTCTGCAATTCCCCGTTGAAGAAGACGCCGAGCCCTCGCCCCAGGTTCGCCCGTTTGTAGTTCCATTGATTCCACTGGTTCATACTCGCGAACATGCGGCGGAAGGGGCCCCAATTTCGGCTCTTCTGCAGTCCCAGCCAGAGTCGTGCGTTGATCTGGTTTACCCGGAAGATAAACCCCAGGTCGCTGGCGTTAAACTGGGGCGAGAGGGCTTCAAACGACACTTCTCCCGTGAGCCATCCATTCCGTTTCGCCAGCTCGACCTGTCCCGCGTAGCCACTCTGCCGATTCGTGAAGCTTCCGGCCCGGCTGCCCGCGACCTGGCCTGAGATGCCGTACGTGTTCTGATGCCACTTCAGGTTCCAGTCGACCCCTCCGGTGTAGGCGGGTTCGGCATCGTGCCGGTTGACCGCGGTTGCGATGATCCCCACGTTGGAATTCCCGCCCATGATGTCCTGCTGGACTCGCCCGATCAGGTAGTTGGTCAACGGCTCGATCCGCGCGTGCTGCCGCTCGGTGCGCGTCAGCCCGGTCACCGGGTCGGTGATCGTCTGTTCGACCGTCGCCTCTTCGGAGGACGTCACCGCTTCCAGGAGGCCGAACGTCGTCTTGTGCTCTGTCTTTCCGGTCAGCTTGGCCGCCCCTAAAATCGTCGTGAAGTCGGGCTGATCAACAGGGATAGCGCCAGCGGGGATGGACAAGTATCCCGGCCGCCGGCCAATCCGGCGGGAATAGAACAGTTGGAACGGTGTCTGGAACGTACTCGACCCCTCGACGAAGAACGGACGCCGTTCCTGGTAGTACGTCTCGAACACAGACAGGTTGAGCACAGCCGGGTCAGCATCCACCTGCCCGAAGTCCGGGTTGAACGTGGCGTTCAGGGAGATATTAGAGGTCAGGCCATAGCGCACATCCACGCCCGCGTTGGAGAAGTATTTTCGGCCGTCGGGGTTCGCCGTGAGATTCTTCGGCTCGAACGTCGAGCGGGTGACGGCATACGGGAGCACTTCCAGATGAGTCGGGGGATGAATGCCCCTGATCCCCTCCAGATGGCCGAACAGGGAGACCCACCCGCGCTTCTGGAGGGGCTTCAACACCCACTGATCCCACTCCCGTTTCCGGCTGATAGTCCGGTTGATGTTGATCCCCCAGGTATATTCCTCCTTCGGACTGAAGCGAAGGTTGTAGTACGGGATCTTGAACTCTGTACTCCACCCTTTCTCGTGGATGGCGACCCGGACGTCCCACACCCCATCCCATGTCCAGTCATCCCAGTCATCATTAGACGTAGACCCGTCCTGCACTGATCCACTGGCCATCACCGCGAACCAGTACCCGGTCTGATGGTCAAGATAGGGATCCAGGCTGATGGAAATCCGATCCGCATCGACAAACTGGTCTCGCCGGGCCAACCGGGTCACGATCTTCTCCGGCTCCCGGTCGTAGGCCATCACTCCGATGTAGAGAGCTTCGTCGTCGTAGGCGATCTGGATGGTCGTGGATTCGGTGGGGGCGACCCCTTCGGTCGGTCGCTGCTGGACGAACCCGGAGGCGACGGGCGCGTACTGCCAGATTTCATCGTCGAGGAGACCATCGATTTTAGGGGGGGTTGGGTTCACCCGAACGGCGGTCATGATTTTTTCAGGGTGGGTTTTCCCTGTTTCTTCGGCTGAGAGAGGGGGAGAAAGACCGAGCACAATGAGAAGGAGAACGACCGGGCAACACCTCATGCGATACGTCGCATCCATAAGAGGATCCTCCGTGTCTGCTCCTGTCCGCCAATCAGGTTGAGCAGAAGAAATCTCCTCACTTTTCTCTTGCCACAAGTTTATTCGGTGTGTATCATCTACAGTATAGACGCGCCTGACCTCCAAAAGTTCATAGTACTCTCCTACATACCGTACCTTGTCGGTAAAGTCAAGAGGAAAACAGGGCTTCCGCACGGAGGGACCTCCGATGATACAGACACGCGCGACTGTCGGCCTGGCGGCGGGGACAGACCGCCGGGCGAACGTCCGGGCTGCGCTGGAGCACGTCCGGGAGAGTCTGATCACCGCCGTCCGTGATCGGGTCATGATCAAACCCAACTTTCTGTCGAGCTCCAACCCGGTGGCCTGCACGCACGCGGATGCGGTGCGGGGAGTGCTCGACGTCCTGGCGACCCTGCCACGCAAGCCGAAGCGGGTGATGATCGCGGAAGGGGGGAACGAATCGTACTCCGGCGAAGCGTTCAAGAACTTCGGGTACACCAGCCTGCCGGAGGAGTATGACCTCCCCATCCGGTTGATCGACCTCAACCAGGAGACACGCTGGCAACCCGCCCGGGTGTATCTCGTGGACGGCAGCATCGCGTTCGTCCGGATGCCCCGGACGGTGCTCGACTGTCCCTGCACGATCTCCGTCGCCGTCGCCAAGACGCACGACGCCGCCATCGTGACGCTCGCGCTGAAGAACATGATCATGGGGACGCTCCGGAAGAAAGACCGGATCAAGATGCACGGCTATCGGTCGCACGGACAGCGGATACTCCCGCGCGAGGCCCAGGTGCTCAACCGCAACCTCATCCGCGTTGCCCGGTTCCTCGCCCCGGATTTCGCGGTCATCGACGGGACGGTCGGCCTGCAGGGCAACGGGCCGGGCGGGACGGATACCACTCCCCTCGGCCTGGCGGTGGCGGGCGCGGACGTGTTCGC
>JACQVL010000301.1 GCA_016209865.1 Candidatus Latescibacterota bacterium
CCACACGGGCGGCCACACAGGGCCGCCCCTACTCGTCACTTGTCACTCGTCACTGCTTTTTACGGTACCAACGCCACCTTGATCAGCTCGCCCGGTCGGTCGACGAGTGTCTCGAACATCTCGACTCCCCGATCCAGGGCCTTCGGGGCGACCATCGACTTCACATCAATCTTTCCGCCCCCGATCAGGTCGAGTGAACGGGCGAAATCGAGGTTCGTGTAGGCGTACGACCCTCGGATCGTCAATTCCCGGTTGACGATCGCCAGCCCGTCCAGTTCTACGTTCGACTCCGCCCCCAGCCCCAAAAAGACCGCTTCCCCTCCCTGCTTGAGGAAACTCACCGCCTGACGCTGCGTCGAGGCATGTCCCACCGCCTCGACCGAGAGATCGACTCCGCGGCCGTTCGTCCTCTCCATGACGGCGGCCACCGGGTCGGCAGATCGGACGTCGATCGCGGCGGTCACCCCGAACTGCTCAGCCATCCTCAGCCGGGAGGGCACGAGGTCGGTGATGAACACCTGCGTGGCCCCGATCAGACGGGCGACCTGGAGGGCCAGGAGGCCTTGAGTTCCAGCCCCAACGATGGCGACGCTCTTGATCAGTCCGTGCAGACTGCGATCGAAGATGTGCAGGGCGTTCGAGAGCGACTCGATCATGCTCCCCTCGACGTCCCCGACGTGGTCGGGGAGCTTGAAGCAGAGGTGGGCCGGGACGGCGACGTACTCCGCGAACGCCCCCGGACGGTCGATCCCGATGACCTTTCGGGCCGGACAGATGCTCGATCGTCCCCGCTGGCACTCTTCGCACCGGCCGCAGGTGAGGATGGGGTTGATCGTGACGCGGTCGCCGATGGCGAAGCCCTCGACCTCCGGGCCGATGGCGACGACGTCGCCCGTGAATTCGTGTCCCATGATGAGCGGAGGGACACGCTTTTTGCTCTTGCCTAAGAAACCATGCAGGTCAGAGCCGCAGATGCTGGCCGCGCTGACTTTGAGGACGACTTCGTCGGGCGCGGCCTGCGGTTCAGGAACGGCCTGAATGGCCATGTTGCGGGTACCGAGGTACATCAGGGCACGCATGAGAACACTCCTCCAAATGGAATCACTTCATCGATCGAGGCGGCGTCGGCGAACAGCATGATCAGCCGGTCGAGGCCAAGCGCGATCCCGCCCGACGGAGGCATGCCCGATTCGAGGGCAGACAGGAGGTCTTCGTCAAGCCTCCCGTCGTATTCCTGTTGCTCGCGCTTGACGCGAAGCTGCGCCTCGAACCGCGCGCGCTGTTCGGCCGGGTCGTTGAGCTCGGTGAACGCGTTGGCCAGTTCAAGCCCGCCGATGTACAGCTCGAACCGTTCGACGACCCGGTCCTCGCCGGGCTTCCGCTTCGCCAGGGACGGCAGTCGAGCCGGGTATTCGGTCAGGAAGATCGGCCGGTCGGTGGGTAAGAGGGGTTCGACGTACTGGATGAACAGGCGATGAAAGATGTCGTCCCATGTGTCGGCGGGACCGACGGACACGCCACGGGACTGGGCGCTTAAGCGGAAACATTTTAAGGTGGTACATTTGTGTAGGTCGATCCGGGCGGTCTCGAACAACACATCCCGGACGGTCTGCCGGGGCCAGGGCGGGCTGACGTCGATCGTCTGGCCGCGGTGTCGGATGGACGGCTCGCCGAAGAGCCGGATGGCCAGGGATGCGATGAGCTCCTCCGTCGTCCGCATGATATCATGGTAATCCGCGTACGCCTCGTACCATTCCAGACCAGTAAACTCCGGACTGTGGGTGTCCAGCCGCTCACCGTTGCGGAAGAACCGGCAGATTTGATACACTCGCTCGTAGCCAGCGGCTAACAGGCGCTTCATGTAATGCTCCGGCGACGTCTGGAGGTAGAGCGGGAATGTTTGTCCTACGTCATCCCGGTACTCCGTCCGGAACGACCGGATGGCGGGGGTGAGCTCCGGAACCCGCATCAGGGTGGGCGTGTCGACAGCCAGAAAGCCTCGCTCGTCGAAGAACTGGCGAGTGAAACGCAAGACGTCCGTCCGGAGGGCGAGGGCGGACGGGGTGATGAGTGCGGGATCGGGCGATGGCTGGAG
This sequence comes from Candidatus Latescibacterota bacterium, assembly GCA_016209865.1. Classification (GTDB taxonomy): domain Bacteria; phylum JAAXHH01; class JAAXHH01; order JAAXHH01; family JACQVL01; genus JACQVL01. The sequence goes on from JACQVL010000301.1 coordinate 2,096, forward strand.
GGACGGGGCAAGGAGACGGACACGCTGGACGGCGAGGCGATCGGACTGCATTCGTCCGGTGCATTCGATGAGATCACCCGCTTCGAGCACCGCCAAGAGCGCCTCGCTCTCAGGTTCGAGCGCGTGTGGGGAGAAACAGAGCGCGAGCAGTCCCGTCGCATCGTGAAGAGTGCCCATTCGGTCCGTTCGATCGAACGCGAGCAATCGTCCCGATACGACGAGAGTTTCCTCTGTGTCTCCTGTCACACTCGCGTCGTGGACGGTGTGCGTCCGTCCTGATCGGGCGGAGTACAGGTCGATGCCGAGGGTGCGCAAAGTGTCGAGTCTGGACATCTTGTTTTTACCGACCACCGATCACCGACCACGAATCATTTTCTCTAACGCTGGCACTGGAACCGTCGCGGTCTGATCGATCGTGTACGGGGTGATCGAGATAAACCCATTCACGACCGCCCATTCGTCCGTGCCGTCTGCGGCTTTCTCCAGCGTCCGAACCCGGCTCTGCGCGTAGTACACACGGCCGGATGAGGTCGTCCGTCTCTCGTACATGAATTCCAGGTCGCGATTGCTCTGACGGGTGATCCGGACGCCGTTGATGTCCCGGTCGGCGGCGGGAAGGTTGACGTTCAGGAACACCCCGGCCGGTAAGCCACTCTGGCGGATGGATTCGACCAGCGTCCGCACGAACCCGGCCGCGCGCGTGTAATCGAGCTGAGGCGACGGCGTCCACGGCCGGTCGAGGGAGACAGCGATGGCCGGCACCCCGTTCATCGCGGCCTCGCGAGCAGCCGCCACCGTCCCGGAGCTTAAGGTCACCAGCCCGGCGTTCGTCCCGGGATTGATGCCGGAGATGACGAGGTCGGGTTTACGGCCCATCAGGGCGCGAACCCCGATGGTGACGCACGAGGCCGGGGGGACGGTGACGCTGTAGCCGAGGAGTTTCCCATCCCGCTGGTATTCGCTCACGAAAAAGGTATCCCGGAGCGCGACCCGATGGCCGGTCCCGCTGTAGTCCCGATCCGGGGCGACGATCATCACCTCGACATCCGGCAATGCGCTCAGTTCGCCGTATAAGGCGAGGAGGCCGGGCGCGCTCACCCCGTCGTCGTTCGTCAGCAGGATGCGGTATGGGGAGGACTGCGCGCGTGCGACCTCCGGGCAAAGTGCGACGATGCACAGGAGCGCCGGGAGCAAGCAGAGGCGGACGATTGTCCGCTCAGCGAGCGGAATCGAGCATACGGGCATAGGGATGCTCCGGGGGAAGAGCAGGAACGAGTGACCAGTGACAAGCCGTAGGGGCGAGGCGGTGCCTCGCCCTTGTTCGCATAAGGGTAGTACGCTCACTCGTTACTGTCAACCGAAATTCTGGAAGGGAAAGGCGGAAGGCTCTGAGAGGGGTCTTCGTCCCGATGCGGGCGATCACAAGGATCGCCCCTACACATTACCCATCTTGATCGTCAAATCTCATGAGGTGTTGCTCGTCCCTCGTCACTGTTTTTACCGACCACCGACTACCGTCTTCACACATTCCACCAGTACGCGAATTTAACCATGAACACGTTCTCAGCTTTCGCGTTCAGGAGGCGGTTGAGGGAGCGGTTCAGGCGGAACGCGCCATCGTTCTCCGTATCAGACCGGTTCTGGGTCCAGACCAGGTACAGGGTCGAGCCGGGCAGGTATTCCCAGCGGAAGACCGCGTTCCCCCGGAGGGATTTGAAGTTGAAATCCGGGTTCGACAATTTAATGGGTTTGGCCGGCCCCGGCCCATCCGGGTCGGCTTCGCGGGTCGCCTCAGAATACGTCGAGACGCCGTCTCCGTACCGGGTGAACGCAAAGCTCCTGGGACGGGCGAGTTCTTTAAACTCACGGTAATCCCCGGCGGAGAGTAGCGGCTGAGCGTAGAACTGGAGGCTCACTTTCGGGGTGAACGTCCAGTCCAACCGGAGGCGGGCTGACAGGGACGTCTGGCTCAGGGTCGCGAACACGTACCGCTTCCCGAACGTTGCTGTCGCTAACGGGTCGTCATAGACCCCCACCCATTGGGCATGCTCGTAATTCCGCTCGAAGCGCGGCCGGACGCTGAAGGAGACGTTGGGAGCGGGTTTCCACTCGATCCGCGGGTTCACGTCCCAGTTCCACGACGCCCCTGGATACCGCTGGCCGCTTGTCCCGAGTCCGAAGACCCACGTTTTCCGGTCATCCGTTCTCGTAAAAATCTCTGCTTCCCAGCCGGGCAGGTTCAGCATAAGCGGGCCGCCGCGTGTCTGTCGATTGTCGATCGTCTCAGGGTTGTAGGCAAAGAACCACTCTGTCGTGTAGTAATTGAGCCATCGGACGAAGCCAAAATGGAAGACGCCCGACCCTGTCGGGTTCTTGTCGAAATCATAACTCCGGAAGACCGCGCCGGCCACCTGAGCGTACCGGGTGAACCTGCCTGGGTTGACCCATTTGTAGCCGCCAGCGACATGCCCGTTGATGACGTCGCTCCGCGAGTGAAACCCGGCGTCGTTCGTGTCGAATTTGGGGTCGATCACCCCGACCGCGGCGTTCAGGAACGTGTTGCCTTTTTGCTTGTTGAGCGTGAACCGGGCGGCGTAACCGGTGAGCGAAGTGGCCGTGCTGTCCACGCTGACATGGGATGCGTCGGGGCGCTGAAAATAGTGCTGAGAGTTTTGCTGAAGGGCGATCATCCGGGCCGGGGTCCCGTGCACGTCGGTCGTCCCGGCCCATCCGGTGACCACCCAGGTCTTCTCGACATCCAGGAACGTCCAGCCGTCTACCCCGACGGCCACGGCGCCACTGTTGAGGTCATTCCTGAGCCGGTTGTCGCGGAATTGCCGGGCGGTCAGGGTAGAAAGCAGACCTAGCCCTTGCCGGGCCTGGTTGAACTCTTTCTGCGTCCGGATGACCCCATAATGCGTCAGGGGTTCGACTTCCGCCTGGAACTGCTGGCCGGACCTGGCGAACTCGCCCGTCTCCCGTGCGGTCGTAGCATAGAGTGTGCCGAGATTCCAGTTCTGACCGACTTTCCCGGTGAGTTTTGCAGCGCCGAGGATGTGCGTCCCGACGGGTACGTCTGCGAAGTCTGCGGATGGACGGCTCCCCTGCGGAGCGCGTCCCAGACGCCGGCTGTAGAAGAACCCTGGATCGCCCCAGTTGAAACCCCAGAAGTCGTTGGCTCCTCCATGGCCGAACCCGAAGATGCTCGATCCTTCGATGAAGAACGGTCGTTTTTCCTCGAAGAATGTCTCGACATCGCTGAGGTTGACGACCGCCGGGTCGACCTCCACCTGTCCGAAATCCGGGTTCACGGTCGCGTTCAGCGTAAGGTTGCTGCCGACGCCAACTTTGAGGTCAGCGCCCATCCCCGGGACGTATTTCGAGCCACGGTTGAACGGGTTACCCGGTGCCGGATGGGTGTACTCCGCACGGGTCGTCCCGTAGGGCAGCAACTCGATGCGGCGTGGGGGCGAGATGTTCTCGATGCCGACCAGGTCGGGGAAACGGGACACGAACCCGCTCCCGTTTTTGGGAGTGAACGCGACTGCAATTTCTTCATTCTTGCGGGCGATGTTGCGCTGGAAATTGATCCCCCAGACGTAGACGTCCTGTTTCCGGAAGCGGAGCTGGGAATAAGGAATCCGCAGTTCAGCGCTCCAGCCGACATTATCGATGCGGACTTTGCCTTCCCAGACGCCATCCCATGAATCATCATCCCAGTCGTCGTTGAACAGGATGCCGTCGTAGAGCGTACCGGCCGCGTTCACCCCGAAGAAAAATGCATTCCGCCGGTCGTGGTACGAATCGATGGCGAGAAAGAACGCATCGGCGGTCAGGTCGGCATCGCGCCGGCCCAGCCGGGCGATGATTGAATCGGGCGCGGTGTCGTGCATCCGTGCGCCGATGTAGATCGCCTCATCGTCGTACGCCACATGAACGACTGTCTGCTCGGTGGGTTGGGCACCCTCGATCGGGTCGCGCTGGGTAAAACGCGAGATGCCGTACCCATTCTGCCAGACGGGCTCTGCGAGGAGACCGTCGATGGCGACCGGCTCCGCGAGCCGCACCGCCTGGATCGTCAGCCGGGGCGCGGACAGGGTATCGGCCGGGGTCGCGCGCACGAGACAGGGAAAAAGAAGGACAAAGAGAACGGCCAGTTTTATAGGCAGGTTTCTCACAGTAACCTCAATCTTCTTCAGAGTATGCTAGATTCCCGCTTGCGCGGGAATGACGGGCGCTTTTCCCAAACCCCGAACCCCGAACCCCTGCCCTTTACGCCAGCGCCTGACGGAGCGCGTTGATGAACACTTCATTCTCTTCCATCGTCCCGATCGAGACGCGGATATGGTTCGTGACCTTCCACATGGCCTCCGCATTCCGGACGAACACTTTTTGCTTGGCGAGCTGCTCGACGAGCGCTTTGGGGTCCTTCACGTCCACGACGATGAAATTCGCTTCGGACGGCGTGTACGACAGGTTCAACGCCTTCAGCTCCCGGGACAGGTACTCCCGGCCTTCCCAGACCACCTGCTTCGATTTGCGGACGTGCTCCTCGTCATCTAACGCCGCGTTGGCGGCGTACAGACTGAGCGAGCTGAACTGGGGTTCGTCATAGATCCAGAAATTCTCCATCACCTTCTGCGTCCCGATCGCGTACCCGACCCGGATACCCGGCATCCCGTAGACTTTGGAGAACGTGCGGGTCACGAGGACGTTGGGGCGCGTCACCGCCAAATCCGCCGCGTTCTTGTAGGCCGGGTCCTTCACGAAATGGATGTACGCCTCATCGACCAGGACGGTCACCGTCTCCGGGACGCTGTCGATGAACTTCTCTAAAGCCTCGCGCGAGACGATCGTGCCGGTCGGGTTGTTGGGATTTGTGACGATGATGAGCTTCGTCTCCGCGGTGATCGCCTTGCGCATCGCGTCTAAGTCATGCCGTTTGTCGGGCGTGAGGGGCACGCGCGTGATCGTAATCGGCCGTTTTTTCCGGCGCACCATCCAGGAGGCCCATCCGCTTACGTCTCCGTAGCCGGGCTCGGCCTCGATCAGCTCCCCGCCGTTGAACAGGTACGCCATGGCGGCCAGACGCAGGAGGGCGGCAGAGCCGTTGGCGAGGAAGATGCGGTTCTGTTCCCACGCCTTCCGTTGTTCTTCTTCATTCTTGGAATCCAGTCCGGTCATCGGGTTACCATTTATTTTATTCAGCTTCGGGAAGAGTTCCTCCGGCCATCCGCCGTACCGGTTGACCTCGTGCAGGTGCTGCGTGACCGCTTCGAGCGCTTTGGGAGACGGGCCGAGCGGGTTTTCGTTGAAGTTCAGGCGGACGATCCCTTTGGGGATGCCGTAGCCCTGCACATCCGCCGCCGTCTTGCCCGCTAACAAGGCTCTGGCCATCGCGTACGGCGTAGAGCCTAACGCGACGGCCCCCAGGCTGCCCAGCATCGCTCCCTTCAAGAAGCCTCGCCGTGAGACGCCCGGCTGCATCCCCAGACCCCATGTATCCATGAATCGGTCTCCTTATCTGTATGGTTTCGATGATTCCATCGTGATCGTTCGTATCGGTTAGACTCACGGCCACGGAAAAAAGTTGGGAAAATTTTTACTCTTTGAGCAGACGCTCGAGGAACGTGACCGCGTCGAGGTCGTTGCTCTTCCCCAGCCAGAACATCGCCTTCTTTCTCACTTTGATGGATGCACTACTCTGAGCGACGGCCATCAGCTTCTTGATCGCGTGTTTGGATTGGGTCTCGCCGAGGATGTCGAGAATCTCTCCCTGCACCTCTTCGTCCTGTTCTGTGTCGTACAACTGCGAGAGCGTCGTGATGGACTGGGCATCGTTCCGGCGGGCGATCTGGCGCATCGCCCGCCGGCGCAGCTTACTGTTGTCGTCAGTCCGGGCGATGTCGACCAGGCGTTCCTGCGCGCGCGGGCTTCCGATCTGCCCCAGGGCGGAAATCACGCCCTTCTGGATGTCAACATCCTGTTCCTTTTTGAAGATGGCGATCAACTCATCCAGGACGGCCTCGCCGCCTTTCTGGCCCAACCCGTTGATCGCCTGGAGTCGCGCGTCGCGGTCGGGGTCGTCGCGTGCCACGGTGAGCAAGAAGTTCACGGCCGTGTCCTGGTACTCGTTATTGGCGATGGTGTCGAGGATATGTCGTTTGATCTCTCGATTCGAGACGGCTCCGTAGAGGGCCTGTAAGGTTGAGAGGGCGGCCAGGTCCCGGCTCGCGCCGATGGCGGAGACCGCTCGCCGGCGGACGGCCAGGCTCTCGTCTTCGCGGCGGGCCAGGTCGGTTAAGAACGGGGACGCGCCTCCGACCTGACCGAGCCAGGAGATGGCGGTCGTGCGGGCCCGGTCGAGGTCGGACGTCCGCGCGATCTGCTCGAGGAGGACGCGGGCCTGTTGGGCCTCATCGTGCAACGCGATGGCCATGGTCGCCCGCTCGATAGAGCTGTTCGCCTGATTCGGCTCGACCAGGCGTTTGAGCAGGGCGAGGCTCTCCTCGGATCGGGCGTGACCCAGCCAGTAGACGGGGTATCCGCTGTACGTATGGCGACGGTCGAGGTTGTACACCTCGACGCGCACAGGGACATCGGTCTTCGGCTCGTTGAGGAGGAACACCCCCAGGTTACGCGTCTCGAAGGATGAGCCGGTATTCATCATGATGTTCATCCCAGAGAACGAACTGATCGTGCCGTTGGTGTTGACGACTTCCACGTCGACGGCCAGACCGGGCCTGACGTCGAACCCGTAGGCGACCCAGAAGCGCGTGGGCGGAGAGATGGCGCGAGCTTGTGTGATCGCCGCCTCCATCCGGGCTTGCAGGGTGGGGCCTTCGATGGGACGGAATGTCGATGGCGGCTGTGCCGCCACGTACGGCGCGAGGATCAGGATGAGCACGCATGCGGCGCTCAGACGGAGAGAAATAAGTCTATCCATAGATTCGTGCTCCCGTTAATGACAAAAGGGGTTGCTCGTCACTCGTCACTGATTTACCGACCACCGCCTCACTTCAGAATCTCCTCCAGGAATTTTATCGCTTCCGGGTCTTGACTCTGGCCGAGTACCGAGACAGCATTGGTTCGCAGCTTCAACGACGGATCGTTTTTCGCAATCTCCATGAGCTTCTTCAAGGCTTGAGGTTGCTTCGATTGGCCGAACGCAATCAGGATATGGAGCTTCAGGTCTTCGCTCGATTCCGTGTCATACACCTGCGCCAGGGCCGCGATCGCTCGTTCATCCCCGCGCCGGCCGATGGAGGAGATCGCTCGTTCTTTCAACCTCATCTTGTCTTTCGTCCGGGTGATCTCCTTGTCCGTCATCCGGATGAGCTCCATGATGGGGTCCAAAGCAAAATAGCCCCCTTTCTGGGATAAAGCAGAGATGATCTGCATGCGGATCTCAACATCCTGATCTGCTTTGTAGAGTTTCATCAGTTCGGTGATGACGGTATCCGCGTCCGTGCTCCCTTCACGGCCAGTTCTTTGGCCGAGCCAGGAGATCGCCTGCTGGCGCACCCTCAGCGCGCTGGCTGTCCGGGCCAGGTCGAGCATGATGTCGCGGGCTCGCGGGGTCTCATGCTGGGAGAGCGCGGACATGGCCGCTCCGGCGACCTCAGGGTCATCAGTCTGCATCGCCAGGTCTTTCAGCACGCGTAAGATATTCTCATCAGCACGAGCGGCGACTCCTCCGGTTCCCGCGCCTTCGCCACGACCAAGAATCGGGCGGGCGGGAGGAGCGAGAGAAACAGAAGGAGACGGAGAGGGAGAGGGAGACGAGATTTCGATCTCATTCCACTCATTCATGATGATGTTCCAGTCCCGCCGTCCTAATTGATTGATCGCTTTGATCCGCAGCCTTGAGTCGGGCTCATGGAGGGCGATGTTGACGAGAATGGCCAGGGCTTGCTGACTATTCACTTCATCGCCAAACCTGCCGAGCAGGGTAATCGCACCTTCTTTCAGACGCCGGCCTGCTTTGGAATCCGGCTTCAGGATATCCGTCGCGAACACCATCGCCCGCTCCGGGTTGGCCTGGAAGAGACTTTGCAGAGCCACGACTTTAATCTCGTCGGTCTCCGCGCTGCGAGCCTCTTCCGCGATGATCTCCCCTTTGCCCAGACGAGGAGCCATTTCGACTCGCATGGCCCGGGCGTCATTGATCCAGGTGGATTTGGGGTACGTTTTGATCAACCGCTCGAGTGCGGCATCCGCCACATTAAATTTCCCCTGCTTCTTGAGGGTGAATGCCAGCCAGTACATGGCGGCGTCCACATACTCGCTCGTCCGGTATTGCACGATGACCTTATTAAACTTTTCTTCTGCTTTGCTCCATTTCTCATCGGCGATCAAGTCCCGGCCTTCACGGAACGTTTTGGCTGCCGCATCCGAGGGGGCGGCAGCCTGCGCGAGCTGATCCAGCCGTTCACGGCTTTGATCGAAGCCTTCTCCGGTGCTGTGTCGAGGCATCAGGAGCATGGCGCTCATGAGCGCCACCGCCAGTGTCGCGCAGAGACCCGTACGTCCACGCGGGCTGCAGAGATGAGGGAGTGAACAGGGGTGGCGTACCATAATCGTCCTCCAATCGTGCGATTAAAAATCCGGGGCCACATCCAGGTTTGACGGCTGGATTGAATAGATCTGTAACTCTGCCATGATCTCGGTGCGCTGCATCCGTTCTTTGATCGACCGTACCTCGTCGTGAACCTGTTCATCCTGCAAGTTGGCGATGTCGAGCAGGAAGGGTTCAAGGCTGCTGAGGAGTTCCTCTGCCTGAAGATTCCCTTTGGCTTCCGCGTCGCGCCTGAGCAAGATGTTGGTGCTGAGGAGGTCCCTCGCCCGTTGTTTTTCGTAGTCGATCTCAGCGGCCAGCGCGCCGTTTGAGAGACGCGTGTTTCTGAACGAACGGAGCAACAACTGGACTTTCTCGATATGACTCGCCGTCTCCGCGTCCGGGAACGGGACGGTCAGGGAGGGCAGGACGGCGAATTCGTCAGCGTCGAAGCCGGGCGCCATCTCGCCGGACTGTCCCTCATCCACCGTCTGATGGCGGGTGAGTCCTTCTTGAGCGGCCATCTTTCGAGCACTCCGGTCTGCTTGTATGGACTCGTCCTGCATCACCGGAGGCTGCTCCACTTCCGGCCGACCCGTTTCGTCCTTCGCCCTTCGTCCTTCGTCCTTCATCCTTTGTCCTTCGTCCTTCACGCTGAGCGTGGTGGTCGCGCGGTCGCGGTGCCCGGCCAGCCACAGTCCCGCCGTCAGCGCGACGAGCAGTACGGCGGCCGCAGCCAGCATGCGAAAAAAGACGCGTCGGCGCGGGCGGGCGGACAGGTCGGGCACGACGCCGTCGTACCGGAACCGGCTGAGGAGGGTCTCCAGGTGTTCGACCTCAGGGTCAGGCTCTCCGGAGCCGTCCCACAGGTAGTCGTCGTTCATGGGCGTGCCTCCATCCCAAGTGTTTCACGGAGCAGCTTCATGCCGCGGTGCAGGTTGACGCGCACGGAGGCGGGCGTCAGGCCCGTCCGTGCGGCGATTTCGGGGCCGGACATACCCTCGACGAGCCGCAGGATGAGTGTCTCGCGGTACGCCTCCGGCAGGCGGCGGACGGCCATCAGGGCGCGGAGGGCTTCGGCATCCGTCTCGGCCGAACTGGGCTGGGCGAGGTCTTCGGATAACGCCTCGACCTCGCGCGACCGCCGGTGGAAGTCGTAGGCGCGGTTGCGGGCGATCATCGC
>JACQVL010000302.1 GCA_016209865.1 Candidatus Latescibacterota bacterium
CTATCTCCCCATCCCTCTTCCTCTCCCACGATGGGGAGAGGAAGAGGGAGGAGCCGCTCGTCTTGCGCTGTGCTCCCCTCTCCCCGCCGTGGGAGAGGGGCCGGGGGTGAGGGGCGCAGCAGGAAGGGGACGGTTATGAAAGGACTGATGAAATACGCGCGCGGGCCAGGAAACCTGGAGGTCCGTGAGGTGCCCGAGCCCGAAGTGGGGACCGGGCAGGTCAAGATCGCCGTCAAAGCCGCCGGGATCTGCGGGACGGATCTCCACATGTATAAGGACGAATACCCGACCCGACCGCCGGTCATCCTGGGTCACGAATGCGCCGGGACGATCGTGGAGGTCGGCCCGGATGTGGACGGCCTGCGGGTCGGGGACGCGGTCACCGCCCTGCCGACGATCATCGTCTGCGGGGAGTGCCGGTACTGCCTGGAAGGCCAATTGAGCCTGTGTGAACGCCGTCTCTCGTTCGGGAGCGGGGTGCATGGGGCGTTCACGAATTACCTGGTCGTGCCCGCCTGGGCAGTACGAACCCTGCCGCCGAACGTCGATTGCTACAGCGGCGCGTTGAGCGAACCCCTCTCGTGCTGCGTGAAGGCGGTGTCGATGCTCACCCGGGTGATGGCGGGGGATATCGTCATCGTGACCGGCCCCGGCCCGATCGGACTGCTCACCGCACAACTTGCCAAAGCCGAGGGGGCGTACGTCATCCTCACCGGCACCTCGATCGACACGGAACGCCTGGCACTGGGCGGCCGATGGGTGGATCAGACGGTCAACGTCGAGCAGGATGATATCACGCCCCTCGTCAAAGACCTGACCGACGGGGACGGGGCGGACATCGTGTTCGAGTGCTCGGGCGCGGCGGCGGCGACCCGATCTGCCATCGACCTGCTCCGGAAGGAGGGCACGCTCACGCAGATCGGGCTGCACGGCAAACCGTTCGAGCTGGACTTCTTCAAGGCGGAGCTCAAGGAACTGACGATCAGGACCTCGTTCGCCGGGTCGATTCAGTCCTGGGACCGTGTGATGACGCTGCTCCGCCAAAGGAAAATAGACCTCGCGCCTTTGATCTCCGACGTCCTCCCGATCACGGAATGGAAGACGGCGTTCGACCGGCTGGAACGGAAGGAAGGGGTGAAGATTCTGCTGGAGCCGGTGGAATGATTCGGTGGTCAGTGGTCGGTAAGGAAACAGTCGGCATGGGTGCTCACATCATCGATTCCGTTTTCTTCAAGGATCAGTATGGTACAGAGGAGATGCGCCGGGTCTTCGACGACGAGGCGCTGTTCCAGCGGTGGCTCGATGTCGAGGCGGCGTTAGCGCGGGCCGAGGCTCGGGTAGGACTCATTCCGGCGGCGGCGGCGGACGAGATCAGCCGAAAGGCCGCCGTCACGTACATGGACATCCCGGCGATCACGCGGGAGATCGAGACGACGAGCCACCCCATCGTCCCGCTCATCCGCGCCCTCCAGCGGGCATGCGACGGGGACGCCGGGCAGTACATCCACTGGGGTGCGACGACGCAGGACATCATGGATACCGCCGTCGCACTCCAGATCAAAGAGGCACACCGTCTGATCGAGCGTGATCTGCTCGCCGTCGAGGACGCCCTGCTCGACCTGGCCGTGCGGTACCGGGACACCGTCATGCCCGGCCGGACGCACGGCCAGCACGCGCTGCCGATCACGTTCGGCTACAAAGTCGCCGTCTGGGCGGCGGAAGTGCGGCGGCACCTTGAGCGGATGACGGGATGCACGCCGCGTGTCCTCATCGGCCAGTTCGCCGGGGCGGTCGGGACGCTCGCCTCTGTGCCGGAGCACGGCCTGGAGGTCCAGCGGCTGATGATGGACGACCTGGGGCTGGGGACTCCGCTCATCGCCTGGCACACCGCGCGGGATGGGTTCGCGGAGTTCATCGGGATCGTCGGGCTGATCGCGGCGACGATGGGGAAGATCGCCAATGAGGTCATCAGCCTCCAGCGGACCGAGGTGGCGGAGGTGGAAGAACCGTTTGTCATGGGCAAAGTGGGAAGCAGCACGATGCCCCACAAACGCAACCCGATGATCTGCGAGGCGATCGTCGGGCTGTCCCGGCTCGTCCGGCAAACCGTGCCCTTAGCGCTCGACGCGATGGGACACGCGCACGAACGGGACTGGGCGCTCGTCCAGGCGGAGTGGGCGTTCATCCCTGAAGCCTGTATCCTGACCGCCGGCGCGCTCGCCCAGACGCTGCGCGTCCTTCGCGGTCTGATCGTCTACCCGGATCGGATGGCGCGGAACGTCGAGATGCTGCGCGGGCTGATCCTCTCGGAGGCGGTCATGCTCCTGCTCGCGCTCAAGACGGGGCGACAGAATGCCCACGACCTCGTCTACCGGGCGTCGATGGCCGCGTACGAGCAGGATCTCTCGCTCAAAGACGCGCTGCTCGCAGAGCCTGAGGTGGCCGCACGGATCACCCCGGATGAGATCGACGCGCTGCTCGACCCACGGGCGTACACCGGACTGTCGGGCACGTTCGTGGATCGTGTCGTGGCGCATGCCCGGCAGGCGCGACAACAGAATGGGTGAAATGAAGAAAGGGAGAGTGGGAGAAAGGGAGAGTGGGAAACATCACTGTTCTATTCTTTTCTTCCATTCTCCCATTCTCCCATTCTCCCTCTCCCCCACTCTGTAATTTTTGCGTCCCGCTTAGAAAGGAGTCTCTGCATGGATCTCGGTCTCACCGGGAGAGTCGCCCTCATCACCGGCTCCAGCCGGGGCATCGGAAAGGCGATCGCCGTCGGGTTCGCAGACGAAGGCTGCCGGGTCAGCCTCTGCGCGCGCGGCAAGGACATCCTCGAACAGACCGCCGCTGAACTCCGCGCGAAGGGGGTGACAGTCCTGGCCACGGTCGCGGACATGACGAAGCCGGATGACATCACGCGGGTCGTCGATGCCACTGTGCAGGCGTTCGGACGGGTTGACATCTTAGTGAACAACGTGGGCGGCAGCAAGTACACCGCGTTCACGGACATCTCAGATGAGGAATGGGGCGAGATCTTCGACCGGAACCTGTACGCGGCCGTCCGGACGACCCGGCTGGTCGTCCCGGTGATGAAACGACAGGGGAGCGGGGTCATCCTCACGATTTCGTCGATCTACGGCCGTGAGGCGGGCGGGCCGATCACGTACAACGCGACGAAGGCGGCCGAGATCAGTCTGGGGAAGATGCTCGCCCGCGAATTAGCCCCGACGGGCATCCGGGTGAACACCGTGGCTCCCGGCTCGATCCTGTTTCCCGGCGGGACCTGGCAGGCGCGGATGGATGCGGACCCACAAGGGATCGCGGAGTTCGTGAAACGGGAGATTCCATGCGGCCGGTTCGGCCGTCCGGAGGAAGTCGCCCACGTCGTCGTCTTCCTCGCCTCCGACCGGGCAAGCTGGGTGACGGGCGCGTGCATCAACGTGGATGGCTGCCAATCACGGGCGCTGATTTAAAAGCGATGGTCGGTGGTCGGTAAAAACCGCTATCAGCGCTGAGATGCACGGTCATAGGCGGATCGAGGGAATGTGTCGGTCTGGAGATGGTTCAGGCGCGCTGCACTGACGTCATCCGTGGTGCTCGTCCTGGCCAGTTCGAGCGTCGCGAGCGAACCGACCCTGCGCCTGGAGGCCGGCCCGATGGTCGGGATCCTCCTGCCCGGCGGACGGCCGGGCTTGCGCGCCTCGCATTTTCTCGGCGGCCATCTGGACGTGGTGCTGATCGGGCCACTCTGGCTGGAGGCTGAGGTCGGGATGGCGCCGACTTCGACGACCGCCGACCGGACGTTCACGGTGAACCTGTTCTGGGGTCATACGGCTTTGAAGGTGGACCTGGTCCGGCATCCGTCTGAGCCGTCAGCCATCGTGCCGTTCGTGACGGCTGGCGTCAGTTTCCTGAACTTCGACCCGGCGGGGGCGGTCGACGCGGAAAATGCCTTCCAGCGATGGAGTGTCGATTGGGGCGGCGGTCTTACGGTCCCGGTCAGGCGGCGGGTGGGTATTCAGGTGATCGCCCGGTTCTCGGTGATGACGACTCACGTGGAACGGTTTCCGGTTCCCCTCCACCAGGGGGATTCACGAGCCTCCCTGCACAGCTTTCTCGGCTCAGCCCTCGTCGTCCGGCTGTAGGAGGCGCTTGACTTTTCGACCTGAAATCGACATCTTGTATACCCAGGATGAGGGTGGACGACGAACCCGTGAGGGAGAACCAATTTTGGATTTTGGATTTGCGATTTTGGATTGAAGAACCGGCCTGACTGGAACCTTTTTTTCACGACTGAAAATTTCTCTAATCCACAATCCAAAATCTAAAATCCAAAATCGAAAGTTATCGCCATGCCTTCCCAAGCTCAACTTCTGGCCGCCCTGCAGGACGCCTGGCGGCGTGAGATCACGAGCGCGCAGACGTACCGTGCGCTCGCCGGGCGCGACCCCAAGCGGAAATCCATCCTCCTCCGGTTAGCCGAGATCGAGGAAGAACATGCCGCACGCTGGGCGGTACGCCTACAGGAGCTGGGAGGAACCGTCCCCGACGCGGCCTCGATCAAGCCGGGGCTGAGCTGGAAATTTCGGTACGCCCGCCCTGAGGTCGTCTATCGCAAGCTCGAGCGGGAAGAAGACGACCACGCCACGGCGTATGCCGACATCGCCGCGGCACTGGGAGATCGCGTCACCCAGGAACTCGCCCAATCGATCATCGACGATGAGAAAGAACACGCCCATACCCTCCGACTGATGGGGGGAACACCGAAAGTCCCCAGTCCCCTGGACCTCTTATTCCGGCGGGAGAAATGGCACGTCCGCGGCGGAAGCTGGATCGGCGACTCGATCTACGGCGTGAACGATGGCCTGGGCGCGGTCTTCGGGATCGTTTCCGGGATGGCCGGGTACACGGGCGGAAGCGAGGTCGTCCTCATCGCTGGCCTGGCCGGGATGATGGCGAGCGCCCTGTCGATGGGGTCGGGGGCGTACTTAGCGGCCAAGTCGCAGCGGGAGGTGTACGAGGCGGAGATCGCGCGGGAGAGGCGCGAGCTGGAGGAGAAGCCTGAGGAGGAGCGGGAGGAGTTGGAACTCTTCTACCAGCTCAAAGGCTTCTCCCCGGAGGAGGCGAAGCTGTTCGTCGAACGGCTGCAGGGACAGCCGGAACAGATGCTGAAGGCGCTGACGCACGAAGAACTCGGCCTCTCCGAGACGACGTTCCCCAACCCGCTCGTCTCCGCGCTCTCCGCGACCCTGTCGACCGCGTTCGGCGCGTTCATTCCGCTCATCCCGTTCTTCTTCACCGTCGGTCTGCCGGCGGTGATCGCGTCGGCGGTCATCAGTATCCTGGCCCACTTCGGGGTCGGAGCCGCGAAAAGTCTGGTCACCGCCCGGAGCTGGTGGGCGAGCGGGACGGAGATGACGGTCGTCGGGATCATCGAGGCGGTCCTCACCTACGGCTTGGGGTTATTGCTCGCGCCCGCGGGATGAACGCTCTCTGGTCTTCGCTTTAACCGACTACTGACCACCGACTACCGACCACCGTGTGTGGAGATTCCGAATGTTCCAGCCCTCAGTGCCTGTCTTCGACGGTCATGCTGCTTTAGGCCGGCGGCACGATCAGCGTGTTGCAGCCGACACCCCGGATGCGCTCCTCCGGACGATGGCGGACGCGGGGATCGGTCGCGCGCTCGTCTACCACCGGTACGCAGTCGAATACGACACCGACCTGGGGAACCGGCAACTGCTCGAATGCATCGAGGGCCGGCCCGCCCTCGTCCCTCAATTTGTCGTCAACATGCCGTCCGATGCCGTCCAGTCGTTCGTCACGCGCACGCGCGCCGCAGGGGTGCGGAGCATCCGGGCGTGCCCGAAAACCCATCTCTACCCGTTGACGCGCTGGGCGGTGGGGGAATGGCTCGATTGGATGGCCTCGGACGGCATCGGCCTGTGGCTGCCGCTCGACGAGGTGGACGTACGGGATGTCTACGACACCGTGAGCGCGTACCCGTCGCTCCACGTCGTCCTTTCCGGGGTGCATTATTCCCACTTCGCGTCCCTCTGGCCGCTCGTCCGGGCGCTGCCCAATACGTTCGTCGAGGTGTCCCGGTTCGATATCATGGACGGCGTCACCCTGCTGATCGAACGCATCGGCCATGAGCGGGTGATCTTCGGGTCGCACTTCCCGGATTTAGACCCGGAGCCGTATCTCTTCTACCTCCACCGGTGCGGGCTGGACGAGCCGGCGCTCCGGGCGATCTGTCACGATAACCTGGCCGGGTTGTTGGGGGTGTAATAGCGGCCTGTTCTGCATCCCTCACCCCCGGCCCCTCTCCCACGGCGGGGAGAGGGGAGCACATCGCAAGACGAGCGGCTCCTCCCTCTTCTTCTCCCCATCGTGGGAGAGGAAGAGGGAGGGGGAGATAGTGAGGGGAGATCATGCTCAACGACTCTCGCGTCATTGACTTTCACTGTCACATCGGGGCATGGCCGCAGTACGGGATGTTCGACGGCGTGGACGATATGCTCCGGGCGATGGATCGGGCCGGCGTCGATCAGGCGTGTCTCTTCAACGTCTTTCAGGGAGACCATCGCCGCGCGAACGACGAGATCGCGGCCGTCGTCCGGCAGCACCCGGACCGGTTCATCGGGTTCGCGTTCGTGACTCCCCACTATCCGGAGGAGATCGAGGCGGAGTTAACGCGGGCGTTCGATCATCTGGGGATGCAGGCGATCAAGATCTACCCGCCCTACTTCGACCGGCCGGTGACCGACCCGGTCTGGGAGCCGGTGTTCCGGTTCGCGGATGACCGGCGGCTGACGCTCATCTCGCATACATGGGGCGGGGATGCGAAATGCGACCCGATGCTGTTCGTCACCTTAGCCGAGCGGTATCCGAACGTCAACTGGGTGATGGGACACGCGGGAGGGGACACGAAAGGACGGCAGGCTGGATTGCGAGCGGCCCGGGCGCACCCGCGGATCTTCCTGGAGATCTGCTCATCATGGCGGAATATCGGTTCGATCGAGGAACTGGTGGAGGCCGCCGGAGCGGACCGGGTGCTCTACGGGTCGGATATGCCCCTGTTGGACCCGCGAATCCACGTCGGCCGGGTCGTGACGGCGGACATCCCGGAATCCGCGAAACAGCAGGTGCTGGGTGAGAATGCGAGACGGTTGTTATTCGGTGATCGGTGATCGGTGGTCGGTAAAACCAGCCACCTTTTCAGAAAGGATGGTTCGATGCCCGATGAAGCCCCTGTGATGCTCAAGAACCCGTATGGTGAAGGTTTTACCTGGCTCCGAGGCAATCTGCATACCCACACTACCCGGAGCGATGGCGCGCGGTCTCCGGAAGCGGTCATCGCCGACTATGAAGGGCGGAAGTACGATTTTCTGTCGATCTCCGACCATGATGTCCTGGTTGACCCGGCAGACTACCAGGCCGGGACGTCGATGACGCTGATTCCGGGCGTGGAAATCACCGCCAAAGGGCCGCACATCCTCCACGTCAATGTCACCGCCAGGGTGGCGCCCGATCCGGACCGGCAGCGCGTCCTGGACGAAGCGGCTCGCCAGCCGGAGAGTTTCACGGTGCTCAATCACCCGAACTGGCAGACGCATTACAACCATTTTCCGCAGGAGTTGATGGAGCGGCTGACCGGGTCTCTGGGCGTGGAGGTGTACAACGGGGTGATCGACCGCTTAGAAGGGTCGTCGCTCGCGTCCGACCGGTGGGACCGGCTGCTGTCGATCGGAAAGATGGCGTGGGGGTTCGGGCACGACGACTCGCACGACGTCCAGGATGTCGAGATCGCCTGGAATGTCGTCCAATCGTCCAGCCGGTCGGCCGCCGACATCGTCGCCGGGCTGAAAGCGGGGCGATTCTATGCCTCGACGGGGGTGGGCATCCAGAGCATCCGGGTGCATGACCGGACGATCGTGGTCGTCACATCGAACGCCCAGCGTATCCGGTTCATCAGCCGGTGGGGGGTCATCCGCTCGACGGTGGAGGATCAGGCCGCGGAATACACCCTGCCGAAGCGCCCGTCCGACGCGCTGGCGTTGCAGTACATCCGGGTGGAGTGCTACGGCGCCGGGGGCCGGATGGCCTGGGCACAGCCTCTCTGGATCACCGCCGGGTCATGAGGGCATGGAGAACCTCACCCACACGCTCTTAGGCGTGACGTTAGCGAAGACGGGCCTGGGCCGGTGGACTCGATGGGCGACACCGGCCCTGGTCATCGGATCCAACCTGCCGGACGTCGATGTGCTGTTTGTGCGGTTCGGGGAACCGTTCGCGTACCTGACCCACCACCGTGGCGTCTCCCATGCCGCGGTCGGGATGGTCGGGCTTGCGGTCCTCCTGACCGTCGTCCTCTGGGGATGGGACCGGCTCAGCCGAGCGCCTCGTCCACACGACACGTGCCCCCTGTCCTTCGCCCGTGTCTTCGTCCTGTCCCTTATCGGGACGGCCAGTCATACTCTGCTGGACTTCACGAACTCGTACGGAGTCCGGCCGTGGCTGCCGTTCGATGACCGGTGGGTCTATGGAGACCTGGTCTTCATCGTCGACCCGTGGCTCTGGCTGATCTTAGGCGGGCCGCTGGTCTGCCTGACATGGCGATGGGGTTGGCGGGCGATCGGGTATGGGATCGTAGCTGGGGTGTTGACCTGGATCGTCGTGGTGGTCGGCGCCGGCCGCGTGCCCGGCCCGGTGAGATGGGTGTGGGGAGCGGGACTCCTGATGATCGCCGCCGCGCGCTGGATTCAGGCGGGACGGTACGGTCCGCGGCTGGCGAGAGGCGCGCTGGCGGGAGTGGTGGTCTACTGGGCGGGGCTTGGGGTGGCGCACCGGATGGCGCTGGAAGACGCGAACCGGTATGTGGAGCGCGTCCTGGACAACCGCCCCGTCCGCACCCTGGCCGTGATGCCCCAGCCCGCCGACCCGTTCCGGTGGTTCCTCGTCGCCGAGACCGACAGCGTCCTGTACGCCGGGCAAGTCGATCTGCTCAGCCCGAACACGATCCAGCCGCCGCTCGACCCGGTTCCCCGGACGCTCGACCATCAGGCTGTCCGGGCTGCGCTCCAAACACCGTCAGGCCGCATCATGCGCGCGTTCGCCCGGTACCTGTTCGCCGAGGTGCAGCACACGGAGCAGGGCTACCTGGTCGTCTTGCGCGACCTCCGGTTTGGACGGTCGAACACGGACGGGTTCGCGGTCGTCCGGATTCCCCTACGAGGAGGGAGCTGATGTCATCCCGACTTGAACAGCTCGAAGCATTAGCCGGGCTCGACCCGAAGGATACGTTCGTCCAGTACGCGATCGCGCTCGAATACGCCAGCGCGGGTCGGTTCCAGGATGCCGCGGCCACCCTCGAACGGCTGGTCACGCTCGACCCGGCCTACTCCGCCGCGTACCATCAGGCCGGACGGGCGTATGAACAGCTCAATCAGATCGAGGACGCGAAGCGGATGTACCAGCAAGGGATCGCGGTCGCGGCCCGGCGGGGGGACCTGCACGCCCAGAAGGAAATGCAAGAGGCGCTCCTGTTGTTAGAGTAAAGGGAACTCCGTGCTCAACCGATTCGTCACCCACATCCTGCGGCCGATCTTAGGCTGGATGTTCGTCTTCGTCGGAATTATCGGCCTGTTTCTCCCGATTCTGCAAGGCATCCTGTTCATCGTGATCGGATTGGTCCTCCTGTCGTCCCGGTATTCATTCGCCCACTCCCTCTTGCAAAAAACCCAGCATCGCTATCCGCGCGAGTACGAGCAGATGCTCCGGATGAAGGACCGGGTGCTGACGAGCAAACCCCTGCTCGTCACCAGCGCCATGCTGGTCGTGGGCCTCTGCGTCCTCGCTGTCTACCTGCTCGTCATGTTCGCTCGACAGACCGCGATCGGGTTGTAGGGCTGGCCTGGTATGCATCACTCGTTACTCATCGTGATGGCGTTCGGCCTGGTCGTGATGAACGGGTTCTTCGTCGCGGCCGAGTTCGCCATCGTGAAGATCCGCACCACCCGTCTGGACACCCATGCGCTGCGGCAGTCCCGGCGCGTCAAGATGGCCCGGCACGTCCTCGACCATCTCGACACCTACCTGTCCGCCACGCAGTTCGGGATCACTCTGGCCAGCCTCGGCCTGGGCTGGATCGGCGAACCGGCGTTTGCCAGCCTGCTCGAGCCGGTGTTGCGGACGTTCGGGCCCTGGTCGAGTCTCGTCTCTCATTCGATCGCGCTGACGATGGCGTTCTGCCTGATCACGTTCCTCCACATCGTCGTCGGAGAACTCGCCCCAAAGTCACTCGCCATTCGCAAAGCAGAACCGACCACCCTGTGGGTCGTCGGACCGCTCATCGTGTTCTATAAGGTCTTCTTCCCGGCGATCTGGTTTCTGAATACGACGGCCAACATCCTGCTTCGGTTGATCGGGATTCAGCCCGCCGGGGGGGAGGAAGATGTCCATTCGACGGAGGAAGTCCGCCTGATCTTAGCGGAGTCGCACAAGAGCGGGGTGATCTCGCAGGATGAGAAGGTGCTCGTGGAAAACGTGTTCGACTTAGCGGAGCGCACCGCCCGGCAGATCATGGTCCCGCGGGCGGACCTCATCTTTTTATCCACGACGTACCCGATGGACCGCAACCTCCAGATCGCCCATCAGTTTCGCTACACCCGGTTCCCGCTGTGCGACGGCGACCTCGACCATGTGATCGGCATGATCCACATCAAGGAACTGTTCGTCCTCGTCCGGGATGGTCTCAGAGTCAACGATCTCCAGACGATCAAGCGGGAGATCCTGTTCATGCCGGAGACGGCGTCCGTCAAGAGTCTCCTGAAGGAGTTCCAGCGCCGGCATCTGCAGATGGCCATCATCATCGACGAATACGGGGGGACGGCGGGGCTCGTCACGATGGAAGACGTCTTAGAGGAGATCGTCGGGGATATCCAGGGTGAACTCGACCGGCCCGTCCCGCCGAAATTCCAGCGGGAGGCCAACGGGAGCTGTCTCGTCCAGGCGACGACCTTGCTCGATGAAGTCAATCGGGAGCTCGGTATCGAGATTGAAGACGAGGAGAACGAAACGATCGGCGGGCACGTCATCACCCGGCTCGGCCGGATGGCCCGGCCGGGGGATACGGTCATCATCGGCCCGTATGAAGTCCAGGTGAAAGAGATACAGGGCCGGCGCGTCAACCGGCTGCTGTTCATTCCGCGGCACGACAACTCGCAACAGGATGATGGGGCGTGATGGAAGGAGCCATCCGGGCGTGCATCGATGGTGGGGTCAGGATGAAGGCGGTTTCTAAATCTCCAGCAACCTGAAGGAAAGTATCGTGATGAATTGAGGTAAGAGTAATCGACCAACACCGAGCGGAGGAAGTTATGAAAACTTTATTGGCGTTGTTCTTCGGAGTAGCCTTTTGGGGAATGAGTGGTTGCACTCAAAAAGTTGACATCGAAGCTGAAAAGGTGAAGGTGAAATCGGTCGTTGATCAGTTTGAGCAAGTCTGGGAAACGGAAGATATGGAATTGCTCTCAAAAATCATGGCCCATGATGCCGACATGGTCAACTACGGCTCGGACGCCGCCGAGCACTTCGTCGGATGGGAGGCATTGAAAGAGGCCGTAGAGAAAATGTTCCCGTCTTTAGAGAACACCAAGATCACCGTCAAGGATCAGGTCATCAAGGTTCATCCTTCCGGTAATGTGGCCTGGTTTTCAGAGGTATGGGATTGGGATCTGGTGATTGAAGGCAAACCAGTTCACAGCGAGGGCCAGAGATTCACCGGGGTTTTGGAGAAACGAAATGGCCAGTGGGTCTTTGTGCAATTTCACAATTCTGTTCCTGTGGCCGCGACGGAATGAGCGATATGGTCGGCAAAAGCAGTGACGAGTGACAAGTGACGAGGAGGAGCGCGCGGGATTGCGTCCGTCAGATCGCCCGCCGTTGAAACGGCGGGCTGACCGGAAACGCTAAGGAGGTCTGGACGATGGTGACGATCACATTCCCTGATCGTAAAACAGAAAAGCGGGCCCTTGCCTTTCTGCTCGGCCGCTTTTCAGGTCGAGTGTTGCGGTCTGGTGAGCACCTGGTGCCTGAGGCCGCCCTGGAGGCCCTCGCAGACCAGAACATTCCGTTCACCGTAAAGGGAAAAACAACCTATGAGCAGCAAGTGGCGGCGATTCGAGGTGCTGCTTCCCCTTCAGTTCAATGATGGACGGGAGGTGCCAGCAGAATGGCTCGCTGAAGCTGTTCTTGAAATCGTGGATCACTTTGGTGCCGCCAGTTATGAGACGCAGAAGGTAGAAGGACATTGACGGCACGGCGGGGTTCTCTATCGGGATAATCTGGTGAAGGTCGTCGTGGACGTGCCCGACTCTGCCAAGAATCGCCAGTGGATGAGACAGTTCAAGGGCCGCTGGAAAGCTCGGCTCAAACAACTCGAGCTGTGGCTGGTCAGTTATCCTATCGAGGTCGAGTAGGCCGATAAATAGCGGTCTCCTGATGCCCCCACCTCCCACCTACACCTGCTATCGGACGGACGGGCCGATTCTTGTCGACGGCCGGCTGGATGAATCAGCCTGGCAGAAGGCGCCGTGGCTCGGGCCGTTCGTCGATATGGAACACGGGACGACCGTCGAGTACGACACCCGTGTCGCCTTTCTCTGGGACGATGCGCATTTCTACGCCGCGTTCCGATGCGAAGAACCCGATGTCTACGGCTACGAGACGACAGAGGACGGCGGGGTCGGCGGCGATTGCGAAGTCGAGGTGTTCATTCTCGGAGAAGGCAACTACTACGAACTCGAGATGAACGCCCTCAACACGATCTATGAGGTCTTCTTCACGTGGATCGAGCCGTTAGTGAAACAGCAAGACCTGGCTGCGATTGATCAGTTGTTCTCGGCCAAACGATACGGGTATGCGCCCATCGGTGATACGTACCCGAGACGGCACGGGAGTTTTGACTGGAACTTCCCCGGCCTCCAGCACGCCGTCCAGATTCACGGTACCCTCAACCGGCCGCAGGACGAGGATCACGGGTGGACAGTGGAGTTAGCGTTCCCCTGGGAAGGAATGAAAAGACTGGCCGGAAGACGCGCGGTGCCTCCGAAGGACGGCGAGACCTGGCAGGTGGGATGCTCGCGGGTGGAGCACTGGCGGGACAGGACGACCGGTCGGGTGTTGCGGGGCCGTGACTGGTCGATCTGTCCGCACGGGAAGATTGCGATGCATATCCCCGACCGCTGGCCGTATGTGCGGTTCGACACGAGGACAGTCGGCACGTGAATCCGCTCGTCACTTGTCACTCGTCACCATCTTTGAGGGGGCCCTTCTATGCCCTCCACTTATCCCCTCATCCGCACCATCGGCATCCCCGTCCGCAGCGTCAACTGGGTGCGCCTGTTTCCCACCCATGATGCCCGCGGCCGTGACTGTCTCGTCGCCGTGATGGGCCAGCAGGCTGACAACCTGATCGTCGTCCAGATCGACCTCGAACAGGAGACGATCCGCCAGTTCAGCCCGTCCGTCCCGGAGTCCAACTACCCGACTGCCGCCATGCACAGCCGGGACGGGTCGATCTACATCGGAGCCGCACATTCAGGCTACCTTTTCCGGTTCGACCCGAAGCAGGAAACGCTCGAAGACTTAGGCGCGATCAACTCGCCGGCGGACATCTTCCCCTGCAGGATCGACGAGGATCGACACGGCGTCTTGTGGATCGGCTGCTACGGCTCTGCCGGACTGACCAGCTACGACCCGCGCGCCAGGACGTTCACCCGGCACGGCCGGATGGACGAGGTGGACATGTACTGCTACCCGCTCGTCGCGCCGGACGGGACGATCGCGTGTGAAATCCGGATGACCCGACCCCACGTCGAAGTGTTCGACCCGCGCACCGGGGAGCATCGGACGGCCGGCCCGGTCGTTCCCAAAGAGGAGGGTGGGTTCGCCGTCCTGTTGCGCAGCACAGACGGGACGCTGTATCTCCGGTCCTCCCAGGGGAACTTCCGGCTCGACGGCTTCAACGCGGTTCCTGTTGACAGCCTGCCCGACCCCGAACCAGCGCCCACGCTGTCTGATGGATCGACGGCTGCGTTCGCGGACTCGGAGAGTCAGATTTTCCGCACGGTCGCTATCACCGCCCCGCGCACGGGTGAGACCCGGTACATCCGGGTCGAGTACGAGGCGGCGGGCAGCTCAATCTTCCTGCTCCATCGAGGGCCGGACGATCACCTGTACGGGTCGAGCATCCTGCCCCTCCACCTGTTCCGCTATACCCCTCAGACGGATGAGTTGGTCGATCTTGGAGCCTGCTCGACCGCCGGCGGCGAGGCGTACTCGATGGGCAACCTCGACAGAATCCTCTACATCTGCGCGTACCCCTACGCCGAGCTGTCGGTCTACGATCCGTCTCAGCCGTACCGGTTCGGGCAGGAGCCGGGGAGCAACCCGCGCGACGTCGGCCGGATGGACCCGATCTCGTACCGCCCGCGCTCGATGCTCACCGGCCCGCTCGGCCGGGTCTGGACCGCCTCCATCCCCGACTACGGCCTCTGGGGCGGCCCGCTCTCCTGGTACGACCCGCAGACCGGGCAGTTCGGGACGTACCGCGACATCGTGGGGGAGGCAAGTTGCTGGACGCTCGCCTGGCTGAAGGATCAGGGATTGATCGCCGTGGGCACGACGATCGGCGGCGGGACGGGCACGAAGCCGCGCGTTCAGCAGGCCGGGCTTTTCCTGTGGGATTACGCGCAAGAGACGAAAGTCTGGGAGGGCAGCCTGGATCGTCCCGTCCACAGCGTCAATGCCCTGCTCTGCGGCCCGGACGGCAAGCTGTACGGCACGGTGACGGCGGGGGAGCAGCCGCCCGAACTCTTCATCTTCGACCCACAGAGCCGGGCGTTCCTCGTCCGGCTGCCCCTCCCGCCCGGCAATCCGTTAGAACTCGGCCTGCAGGTCGGCCCGGACGGCCTGATCTACGGGTTCACCCGCTCCTGTCTGTACCGGCTCGACCCGGCTCATCAGCGCATCGCGGAGATCCTCCGCGCGGACGACGCGTTCCACGTCGCCGGCCCGATCATCGGGGACACGATCTACTTCAGCAAAGTCCATGAACTGTTTGCGGTGAAGGTTTTCTGAAGGAGTCCCAATCATGACCCATTCGAACCCCTGGAGCCTCTCCCCTGAGGCGATCGCGCGGTTTCATCGGGACGGCTACCTGGTCGTGCTCGACCTGCTCTCGTCCGACGAAGTCGAGGCGTTCCTGCAGGACAACGAGGACGTGTTCGCGGGACGCCGGCAGACGGGGCTGACGCACCATCTGGAGAACGAGACGTGGGCCCGCATGGCCGGCCACCCCCGCATCACGGCGGTCTTACGGGCGCTGATGCGAGGACAGCCGATGTGCGTCCAGACGATGATGTTAGCCAAAGCGCCGGGCGGGAAGGGTATCGCTATCCACCAGGACGGCTACTACATCGAGACAGAGCCGGATACGTCGAACGAGCCGGAGATCATGATCGCCTGCTGGATCGCCCTCGACGCCGCCGGCCCGGACAACGGCGGGTTGTGCGTCGTCCCGGGCAGCCACCAGGGGCCGCTGCTCCAGTTCGACCGGCCGCAGGATTCAGCGCAGCACGTCTCGTGGGTGCACGAGTACGAGTACCGCAACCGGGCGGGGAAGACCTGGATGGTTCCGCTTCATTCCGCCGAGGTGCGGGACTGGGATCCGGCGCGGGAAGTGCTGCTGACCGTGCCCGCTGGCGGCGGGGTGTTCTTCACCGGGCGGACGATCCACGGGTCGCACCGGAACGAGTCGCCCGACCGCCCGCGCCGGGCGTTCGCGTGCCACTATGTCCGGGACGGCACGTGGGTGTACCGGACGGACATTCAGCGGCTGATGCGGGTTTAGTCCCTACTCGTCACTTGTCACTCGTCACTGTCTTTGCCAACCCCCGCACTTTGGACACTCCCCAGCTTCGACACCATCGCCTCGATGAACACGCGGATGGCGGCGGTCAGGTACTTATCCTTGCGGTAGATGAGCAGGATTTTTCTCGAATGGGGCGGGATGTCCGTCAGGTACACCGGCACCAGCGTCCCCGCTGTGATCTCCTCTTTCGCGGCCACCGCGGGGACGATCGTGAAGCCGAGTCCGCGCTCGACTAACCGTTTGACCGCCTCGATGCTGTCCACCTGAAAGAGCTCCTGCGGGGTGGCCCCGATCTCCTCGAACATCGACAGGACATAGTTCTTCCAACTCTTCCAGCCGCCGAACTGGATGAACGGCTCCTGGGCCAGGTCGGCCAGAGCCACTCGTCCAGACACCGCGCACGGGTGCTCCGGATGGACGAGGGGGAGTATCTGGTCCTCGAACAGGGGGATCGTCTCCAGCTCCGGCGTGGCGATGTGCGACCCGACGATCCCCAGGTCGACCTCATTCGTCATCACCATATCCTTGATCTCCTCACCCCCGACGGTCAGGAGCACCACCTGTACGTTTGGCCGGGCCATCCTGAATTCGTACAGAAAATCGGGGAGGACGTACACCGCCGTCGTTCCGATGGCGCCCACGGTCACCCGCCCGCGTTCTCCTGTCTTCATATCATTGAGGGCGGCTTTCGATTCTTCGACCAGGTTGAGCACCCGCTTGACATACTCGTAGAAGACCTCACCGGCATACGTCAGCCGGAACGGCCGCCGGTCTCGATCCAACAGGCGCTGTCCTAACTCCTCCTCCAGACTGCGAATCTGATGGGAGACCGCCGGCTGGGTCAGGAACAGCGCCGCCGCCGCCTTCGTAAAACTCCCCGACTCGATGACGTGCTTGAACGTGACCAGTTGGTGAATATCCATCGCTCATCCTTTTCGGTCGTCGGTTAAAAGCATGAAAGGGTGTCTGTTTTCACCGACCACCGACCACCGACCACTAAAAAAATATGGCTCATCCGGGATTTTGGCGGGAATCATGGGCAAGACTGTAGAGACGAGGCGGTGCCGCGCCCTGGGCGACTCACCGGGTCGCCCCTCATGAGATTTGAC
>JACQVL010000026.1 GCA_016209865.1 Candidatus Latescibacterota bacterium
CCGCGCTGATGGGGTCGACGGTGAGCGTCGCCTCGCGCACGTGAGGGGTCTCCAGCAGGCCGAGCCGGTGGAGCAGTCGCTTTTCCAGATGGAGAAACAGCTCCAGGTGCTGGAGTTGGAAGACGATGAACGGCAGAATCCTGATGAACACGTCGTACGCCTCGCCATCCCGGCCTGCCCGTGCCAGCCGGTAGGCGCGATCGAGGATGGGGAACGCGGTGACGCCCGGCATCACCCCGCAGATGCCGGCCGGGATGAGTTCCATCATGTACATCCCGCCCCAACCTTCGAGGACGCCCACCCGTCCGCCCGTCGCCTCTATGATCGCCTTGACCTTCTCCCCCATCATCGGCTCTTCGAGCTTCAGGTACTGGAAATTCGGGCAGGCCTCGTGCAGCCGGCGGGCGAAGTCCGCACCGACCGTCCGTCCGCCGGGGTTGAAGTCCTGCAGGAGCAGCGGCACGTCGATCGCGCGGGCGACCGGGATGAAGTGGCGGAGCAGGTCGTCCTCTCCCAGCCCGAACACGCGGGGGACGGCCATGCTGAGCATGGCCACCCCGGCGTCCTGCATCTGCCGGGCGAGGGCGATGGCCACCCGCTGCGACGCATGGTTCACCTGGCCGATGACCGGGACACGGCCGGCCGCCTGGTCGACCGCCGTCCGGACGACGTCGACGCGTTCCGACTCGGAGAGCTTATAGAACTCTCCCCCGTACGCCGGGAGGCACACGGCGGACGCCCGGTGGTCGACGCAGAACTCGACCACACGCCGCAGGCTGGACTCGTCGATGCCGCCGTCGTCGTCGAACGGGATCGGGAGGACGGGAACGATGCCGTCGATCGGGCGCATGAGAGGGCCTTTCTGGCGACTACAATTCAAACAGGTAGTTGAATTTCACCGCGAGCGTCCGGTCTTTCACGCCCAGCCCGTCGATCCGGGTCGTCAAGTAGGTCGCGTCATCCGTGACCCGGCGCTCGTTGTAGACCAGGAACATGTCACTGCCGGGGGTGGTGATGAATCGGATGCGGAAGTTCGTGTTGATCTCTTTGTCAAAGCTGTTCCACTGGACGAACGTCCGTGCGGAAAGCCGGGGGGAGAAGGAATAGACGACCCGGGTGGAGACGAGATGTACCCGCGCGTCCCCGGCTGAACGCCCGGCTGTGAGCGGGAGAGAGACGTCGTTCAGCTCGTACCGCGGCTGGATCGTCAACGTCGACCCGAACCGGAGTCCGCCGGTGAGCTGGAGCTGACGGCGGTCGCCGTCGTAGAACTGGCCGAGGTTCACCCGCACATTCCCGAAGACAGGCTTACTCTGGTTCGAGAAAAACATCCCGAAGAATTCACTGAACGTGTACCGTCCCGGCAGGATGGGCACCCCTAAGATCGAACTCGCCCGGTCGACGCGTTCGAACTGCCGGTTGAACGCGATCTCCATCTGGCTGCCGTCCCGGAAGATGGGCTGGTAGCCGTAATGCTCCCGCCTGGAGAGTTGCCGGTTCTGCGCATCGGTGATGTACTCCCCCGACCCGATGTGCGGGAAGTGCCGACGGACGATGCTCCCCTTCGGTTCTGGGGAAAGCCCCATGAACCATCGGTACCCCCGGATGCCGGTGCGTGGAAGAAAACCCAGCTCATCGTTGAAATCTGCCGGAATATCCCGATAGCCGCCTGAGACCTGCAAGAGAGGGTTTTGCCACTGCGCGAAGAACTGGCCGGCGAACGCATCCCCGTCCGGGTGCGGCCGGTCGCTCACGGTGAACGACCGGGAGAGGAAACCATTGGCCGTAAACGTATTCCCGATGCTCAGGTTCATGTCCGCGCTGAGGATGCGATTGTACCGGTTGTCCAGCCCGGCCTGCTTGTTCATCAGGCTAACCCCGATGTTCGACTTCTTCAAGATGTCCCGCGTCACGCGGGCGACCGTGAAGTTCGTCCGGGGGACGAGGGTGTCGGCCGTGGCGGAGGCCTGGAACCGCGTCTCGTCCGTCGTGATGTTCATGAACCCGATGTTGTACCGTCCGGCCTTGCCCGTGCTGCGGGCCCCGCCGATGATCGGCACTTCGCGGGTGTCTCCTCGTTTCACGTCGAACAGGCCGATCCGGCGACTGAAGAACATCTCCATCTCTCGGCTCGGCCCGACATTCACCGACCCGAACGAGAACAGGCCGGCGTTCTCCAATAAGAACTCCCGCTTCTCCGGGAAGAACAGGCTGAACCGGGTCAGGTTCACCTGGTCTTCGTCCGACTCCACCTGCGAGAAATCCGTGTTGTACGTCAGATCGAGGATGAGGTTCGACGTGAGGCCGTACTTAAGGTCTCCGCCACCTTCCAGCTTGCCGTCGTTCCGGTGGGCATCTGTCCGGGTGAAATCGTTCTGCGCCCCGGTGATGAGGTACGGCTTCAGCCGCAGGTTCCGCTTCGGCTCGGGCAGCCGGATGCCGGCGAGTTCGCCCGCGTTCGACAGTTTGAAGATCGTGTACGGGCGGGGCACGGGCGTCCAGAACGACTGCTCGTTCCGCCGGCGCACCTGCCGCTGCAGGTTGAGGCCGAACGTCACATCCTCCCCCCGTTTGTACCGAATGGTGTTGAACGGGATAGCCATCTCCACCGACCACCCGTCCGGCCGGATATGCGAGCGGGTGATCCAGACGCCGTCCCAGTCGACGTTATAATTTTCGCTCGTCAGCGGCCGGCCGTTCGGTCCCCGGAACCCGCGCTGCACGCCCCCGCCTTCATTCCGGACCTGCGCGTCGAACTGCGCGCCCGCCGGGTTGGTGGCGAACAGGAACCCGTTCTGCCGGTCGTGGAACGTGTCGAGGATGATTTCGAGGAAATCATCGTCCGTCAGGTCGGCATCCCGGCGCATCTCGTTCGCCACAACCCCGGCCGGCTCGGTGTCGTAGCAGAGAATGCCGAAGTAGAGGTTCTTGTCGTCGTAGAGCACCTGCACGGCCGTCCGCTGGGTGGACGGCTGGCCCTCGTCCGGCCGTTGCTGGATGAACTGGGTGATCCCCGCCGGGATGCTCGTCCAGACAGAGTCGGTCAACGCCCCGTCGACGTCCGGCCCGGCCTTCACGTGCCGGGCGATGACCCGGTAGGGGGATGCCGCCCCGGATGCCCCGCCCTGTGCGCCGGCCGTCTGGAACAGACCGACCGTGACGCACGAGCACACCAGCAGACAGGCGGACGTGTGCCTGATGCTCCATCGTCTCCCTCGTCGTTGACAGCCCATGCTCCCTCCGTCAGTCGAGATGGAACACCTCTTCAAGTTGGATCATGTTCTCGTCGGCGTGTTTGCCGCCGAGGCCCTCGAAGTACGGAGCCATCAGCGTTTGCCACCGCCTGTTGACGTCCGTCTGCGCCATCTTCGTCAGCGCTTGCTCAAAATCGGGCGTCTCGACGTAGCCGAACAACAGCCCGTCCGGCCGCATGAACAGGGAGTAGTTGTGCCAGCCCGCCGCCCGGAGCGCGTCCAGCATCTCCGGCCAGACCGTCTTGTGGTATTCCTTGTATTCCTCGATCTTCTCCTCTTTCACTTTGAGCAAGAATCCAACGCGTGTCATGGTGGAATCCTCCTGTTCACTCCGTCTTAATTTTATAACTGTACCGCGCCATCATCTCGTGGTCGGATTCACGGGCCAGCGCGCGGTCGAAGTCGGACAGCGGCAGGTAATAGTGACGCTCCCCCTTCCACCGGATGAACCCTTCCGCGTATGCCGCGCGGCAGGCGGACCCGAATGCCCCGTCCGATGTCTCGATCCGCTTGCGGGCATACGTCCCGCCGTACCCCTGACTGACCAGCGCGTCGAGCGAAGCCAGTTTCTTGTCGACGACATCTGTGATGTCGACGAACACGTCGTTGTAATACCCGCCCCGCGCGTCCCAGACGGTGTTCGGGATGCTGGCCCCGCCCTGGCCCCAGTAGAACACCTGCGCCACGCGATGCGGCGGGTTGCGATCCCCTGGATCAACCGCGCCCGCGAACCCGACCGCTAACATGACGACCTGACCGGTGACCGCGTGGGGGTTCCAGAGTCCTCCGCCCTCTTCAGGAAAATGGGTGAGGATGATCTCCGGCTTGAGCTCACGGAGCAGCCGCGCCAGACGACGGACCGTCGCCTCATCCGGGAGGAGCACCGCATCGTCCGCGCCGAAGAAGTAAACATCCTCGACCCCTAAGACCCGGCAAGCCGCCCGGACTTCTTCCGCCTTCACGTCCGACCGTTCGCGCATCATCTTCGCCAATTCGTCCGCCTCTGGAACCTGCTTCGCGTGGAACATCTGCTCGCTGATCACCGTATCATGCACCCGCGCGCCGTGGGTCAACACGACACACCCCACCCAATCACCCCGGCTGGCGTGATGCGCCATCGTCCCGCCAGACTGATCGAAGATGTCGGCCGGATGCGCGCCGATGGACAGAAGACGGAGAGGTTCGGCCATGGCAAAGCCTTTCTTTTCGATTGACGGACGGGACACTGCCCGGTATTTTGAGAGTTCAACATCGGTTGTATAGACGTTCAGAAAAAGAATTGGATTGCCGAGTCTTGAACCTCACCCCTACGC
>JACQVL010000314.1 GCA_016209865.1 Candidatus Latescibacterota bacterium
CCCTGGAGCGCGCCTACCGCCCCGCTGCGGTGGGTCCGGCCATCCATGATGGAGGCATCCAACTCCGCCTCACCACGGGCGTTGAGGACGGCGCTCAGACCCACGTTGTAGCCTTGGGGCGGGAGCACATTCTCGACCGCCCGCATCCCCTGCTCAGCCGCATCCAGAGCCGAGCCTCCCTTCATCAGCGTCTCTCCGGCGGTTTGAGCCCCTTCAGGCGAATAGATACAGAACGCAGCCGGGAGCGCGGCCCGTGCGAGTGCGGGGCTGGATGAGCGCGGCGTTTGCGCGTGCGACAAGGCTGAAGAGACGGAAAGACCGAGCACAGCCGCTCCGCCTTGCGTCAGAAATCGTCTGCGGGAAAGATGTCCAGACATCAACAGGCCTCCATCAGTAGGTGTTGTCATCCCCGCGTACGCCGGAATCCAGCTTAGCGACGCGTGGGCCGCATCGCTTCCCCGGTGAGCAGGAAGCTGCGGACGTCGTACCGTCCGGGCCGTTCGACGGGAAGCGCGCCCGATTCGACCATCAGGTCGAGGGGGTTGGCCCGCGTCTTGAGGGGGAGGCGGACGACCTCATGGCAGCGGGCCGACTCGTACACTCCCATCATGACGTGCATCGTCCACAGGCCGTTCTCGGCCTGGCCGCGATGGACGCAGCGGTCCTCGATCCAGTCGACCAACTCCTCCGCCTGACTCGCCATCGGGTCGGCCTTCTCCACCGGCACGTCCTTCCATCCACGGGTCCTGGCGTTGAAGTACCGCACCCACCCGTCATCGAAATCGAGCATCCCATCGATCCCCTGCACGAACGCCCAGGCCGCGTCCCCTGGAATCAGGTCCGTCTGAAAATTTCCCTGAATCCCCCCCTCGAACATCAGGAAGCCCGCCACGCAGTCCTCGCACCGCACATCCCGCTCGTACCGGTCGGTCTTGCGCTCGACCTGCCCGAACACCCACTCCACCTTCGGGTCGCCCAGGACATACCGCATGCAGTCGAGGCCGTGACTGGTGGCGTTGAGCAGGCCGGTCTCACGGGTGTGCGACACCCGCTTCGGGACGCCGACCGCCCCGTCCGCGACCAACTCCTTCGCCTTGCACCAGGCGGGAAGGAACCGTCGCTGGAAGCCGATGGCCAGCTTGACCCGGTTGCGCTGGCAGGCGATCATCATCTCTTCCGCCTCGCCTAAGGAAGTCGCCATCGGCTTTTCACACAGGATGGCCTTCGGCTGGCGGGCGGCGGCGGCGATCGTCATCTCCGCGTGGAACGGATGCCAGGTGCAGACGCTGACGATGTCCGGCCGCTCGGTGTCGAGCATCGCGCGGAGATCCGTGTAGGCCGTCCGGATGCCGTATTGTTCCGCGAACTGCCGCGCCCGCGGCTCGTCCACGTCCGCGCACGCGACCAGGTCGATGCGCCCGGCCTGGACGTACCCGGATGCGTGCGCCCGGCCGATCGACCCGGTTCCGATGATGGCCGCACGGTAGCAAGCGCCGCGTTTCTTAGGAGACGATGTCTTCTGACGTGGCATAAGGACTCCTCATGAAGATCGGGGTACGGGAAAAGCAACAGATGAATGGATTCCCGCTTTCGCGGGCATGACAGTCGAGCATTCACACGTTGTTTCACGCTGTTCGCTTTGCCTTTCCCGTATCCCGCACCCCGTACCCCGAATCCCGTCAGTATTCTACTGGCGGGGGCGGGTCGAACCGCGACGCCACGTCCACCGGCCGGCCTTCGTCGGCCGACTGGAGGATGCTCAGACAGATGTCCAGGATGTGGTACGCCTGCGTCCCGGTGACCCGCTGGACCGACCCGGTGCGGATGGATTCCGCCAGCTCGAAGACCGCCCGGCCCCATTCCACCCCACGATACGGCTCTTTGAGGTAGGAAACCCGCTTCCATTCACCCCCGCGCAGACCGGCGCGTGCCTCGACGGTCGCGTTGAAATCGTGGGGAGTGCTCAGGTACAGCGCCCCGCCGTCCCCATGGAACTCCACCCCCGCCTGGCGGCTGGACGCGTAGAAACTCGCCGTCACCCGCCCCCGTGCGCCCGACTCGAACTCCAGGACGCCGGTGACCTGATCCGGGGTGGTCACCCGGAACGTCTGGCCGGCACGCGGTCCCTGAGTGACCGTCCGGTCGGGGTTCAGGATGGACGCGCCGCCGACCACGCGCGCGACCGGGCCGAGGATGGTCGTCAGCACCGTCAGGGCGTACACCCCGACGTCGAGCATCGGACCGGCGCCCGGCTCGTAGAACCCTTCCGGGCTGGGGTGCCAGGACTCGATCCATCCCCAGTTCATCTCCGCGTAGGCCAGACGGACCCGGCCGATCATGCCGTCTCGGATCGCCTTCCAGGCGGTCTGCTGGGCCTCGCCTAAGAACGTGAACGGACTGCAACTCAGCCGCAGACCGCGCGCCCCGGCCAGGGCGACGAGGCGGCGGCCGTCCTCGCGCGTGCCCGCTAACGGCTTCTCGCTGTGGACGTGCTTCCCGGCTTCGAGCGCCTGCGACGTGACCGGCGCGTGCGCCCGGTGGGCGGTCAGGTTGATGACCGCCTCGACCTCCGGGTCGGCCAGCAACGCCTCTAAGGTGGGGTAGTGCCGGCCGCCGTGTTCCTTCACGAACGCGGCCGCTTTCTCCTGATCGACGTCGAACGCGCCCATCAATCGCGCGCAATCCGGCCTGGTCTTGAGACTCTTCCCGTACGCGCCCGAAATGTTCCCACAACCGACGATGGCGACGCGCAGGGGATCGAACGAACGTGTGCTCATGTCAAGGGCTCCTCAATTTTATCGACTCATCATCTCCGCCATCTTCGCCGTCACCCAATCGACCGCGACCTCACTCATCGCCCGGCCTTTCTCGGCGGTGGCGAGTTTGGCTTCCTCGTGGTACAGCCGGTCTTGTCGGGCGCGGTCCGGGTCCCGAATCGTCAACTTCGCCGTCGCATAATCCACCCCTTCCCAGTGGACGTTCTGCGGGAAGGCGGCCAGGGCGAACGACGTCTCGAACTCGCTCGCGTGGGCGGGACAGTTCCCCGACTCCATCCATTGCTTGACGATGTCCGGAGTGTAAGCCTCCCAGTACGAGCAGAATTCGAAGTCGATGCCCAACCGGGCGCGCATGTCGTCGAGCCGTTGCCGGACCGGCCCGGCGTTGCCCGCATGACCGTTGACGGCCAGGACGTGCCGGACGCCCGCGCGGCGCATGCTGTCGCACACGTCGTAGAGGAGTTCCGCGAAGATGTCCGGACGGGTGGTGAGCGTCCCCTTGTGGTTCATCCAGTGCTCGGAGACTCCGATCGCCAGCGGGGTGGTGACGATCACCTTCGGGTAGAGCTTCTGGGCGGCCCGCTCTGCGACATGGACGGCGCTCTCGGTGTCATGGACCATCGCCAGATGCTCGTTGTGCTGCTCCGTGCTGCCGGTCGGGACGATCACCCCCTGGAT
Source organism: Candidatus Latescibacterota bacterium (assembly GCA_016209865.1). GTDB lineage: Bacteria > JAAXHH01 > JAAXHH01 > JAAXHH01 > JACQVL01 > JACQVL01. The sequence goes on from JACQVL010000314.1 coordinate 3,456, forward strand.
GTGCCCGTCGTCGATGCCTTCCCGGAACTGCCGCCGGGTCATCTCCCAGAGTTTGACCGGGTAGGATGGCTGTGTCGTGCTGGACATGGTAAGGCTCCTTGTTCAATGTGGATGATAGAGTCTCGCTTGCGCGGGAATGACCGCCCCGATGCGGTCGATCACAAGGATCGCCCCTCCTCATTCTGTCTTGGTGGGTGAAGTTCCCGAACCCCGATGCATTGCCACCACCCACACGCTCCCGCCCACGACCATCAGGAGGCTGATGACCTGGGCGTCCGACAGACCGAATAGCATCGGCGGGTTGAGCCGGATGAACTCCACGGCAAACCGGGCGATGCCGGTGAGGATCAGGTAGACCCCGAATAACTGGCCCGGCTGTTTCAACCGGACTCTGAGCGACCAGAGCACCCAGAAGATGAGGAGGGATTGGAGGATCTCATAGACCGGGGCGGGATGGACGCGCTCGATCGTCGGGACGGTGCCGTTCGGGTAGGCCATCCCCCACGGTAGGTCGGTGGGCATCCCGTAATCCCCATCCCCCGCTAACTGGCAGCCCATCCGCCCGAACGCATACCCGATCGCCAGCTCCGGCGCGACCGCATCGATCGCCGGCAGAAGCGGCTGCCCGCTTCGCCGGATGGCGGTGATGACCGCGACCGCGCCCACGATCAGTCCCCCGTACCAGGTGAACCCGCTGCCCGAGATGATCATCCCGGCCGGGTCTTGCGTGACCGCCGGGTACGTCTCGATCAGGTAGTAGAGTTTCGCGCCGGCCAGCCCACCCGCCATGGCCGCGATGATGACCCACTCCGCTAAGGCGACGTCGAGGCCTTTACGCGCCAGCTCGCGTCGGAGCAGGACCAGGCCGGTGAAGAAGCCGAGGGTCATCATCACCCCGTAACCGGCGATCTGGATCGGACCGAGCTTGAACAGAATGGGGTACATCGTTCATCGTTCAGAGTTTGAAGGTGATGAACAGGTCGTACATCGTGTGCGTATACGCGGTGATGCCGTATCCACGGGTGATGTACAGCGCCGACAGCACCAGCCCGGCGAAGAAGCGGAACACAAAGGAGTGGATGGTGAAACGATCCCCCAGCGGGCCGACGTAGTGAAACCCAGAGAAGATCAGGGAGGCCATGACCGCAGCCATCAGGTACGCGGAGACGAGGCGGAGGCCGAACAGCCGGTGCAAGACGATGTACAACGCGGTGATCAGGAACACCCGGAACAGAAGCTCTTCGTAGATGCCCGCTCCAAGAGAGGCGATCACCTGCGCCTTAAAGCTGAGGGTGACCGGCCCGATCATCACCGCCTGCACCATCCGGGAGACGACGCGGCCGAGGCCAAGGGCGTACACCACGCTCTCGCCCGCCATCAGAAGAAAATACCCGCCACGGATCGGCCCGGATGTCCGCCGGCGTTCCTTCCAGATCAGGTACAGCAACGCCCCCAACAGGATGACGCTGACGCCCATGAACCCACCAACGCCGAGGAAGACCAGGACCTGCTTCAGGAGCACATCCGCCCCGTTCCGGATGTCGTCGATGTCCTGGCGGTAGAGGATGGCGGCGCATTCGTATGCGAGGAAGAGGGGCAGCGCGAAGAACGCGCTGTAGACGGTCGACCGGGAGGCGAGCAGATACCGGACGACGGGTGAATGCTGGCCCAGCCGCAAACGGCGTTCGATGTTCACGGGTGATGATGGAGTCCCGCGTCTGCGGGAACGGTTATCGGTATTCCTGGCGAGGCGGGCTGAACACGTCCAGCGCCTTCGACAGGACGGGGACCTCTGGCACCCCGTGGAGGACGTTGGAGGGGATGACGTACGTATCCCCCTGCTTCACCACCCGCCGCTCGTCTCCGATGACGAACACGAACTCCCCGTCTAAGACGAGGCCGAGTTGCTCGTGCGGATGGCTGTGAATCGGCACGCTCGACCCCGGCGTCAACGTCACGAACGACAGCATCGCGTTGTCGCCGGACACCACCTTGATGTCAACCCCCGGCGCGATGCTCCGGCCCTTCATGTCGGCCTCGGCGAAGAAAAACATGACTCCTCCTGAGAAGCAGTGACGAGTGACGAGTAAGACCGATGTGCTGTAATAATGGCGCATCATGGTAGCTCAGGTTGTCATTCCCGCGCAAGCAGGAATCCATTTTTTCACTCGCCACTCGTCACACACTGTATACCCCGCTCGCCGCCGTCACCCCGCTGTCCTTCACTCGATGGCCTTCCGCCCGCAACACCTGCTCCAGCGCGCTCAGGAAAAGGAGAACGTGGTCTTTCGACGACGACTGGCCCATCAGACCGACGCGCCAGGCTTTCCCCTTCAGCGCGCCGAGTCCTCCGCCGATCTCGATGCCGTACTCCGTGAGGAGCCGTCTTCGGACTTTCAGCTCATCGATGCCGTCTGGCGCCAGGATGGGGTTGATCATCGGCGCGCGGTACGGCTCGTCGACGAAGAACTTCAGCCCCATCGCCTCGATCCCGGCTTTGAACGCCCGGTAGTTGAGCGCATGGCGGGCGATGCCGTGCTCCAGTCCCTCCTCGTAGACGATGAGCAGCGCCTCGCGGAGGGCGTAGTTCATGTTGACGGGCGCGGTATGATGGTAGACGCGGTCCCCGCCCCAGTAGTTCTTGACGAGAGACATGTCGAAGTACCAGCTCTGGACTTTGGTCTTCCGGTTCTGGATGGCCGACATCGCCCGGTCGTTCAGAGTCAACGGAGCAAGACCGGGCGGACAGCTCAGGCACTTCTGGCTCCCGGAGTAGCAGGCGTCGATCCCCCACGCATCGACCTTCACGTGCGCGCCCCCTAAGGAGGCGACGGTATCGACGAGGAACAGCGCCCCGTGCTCGTGGACGACGTGAGCGATCTCGTCGAGCGGCTGCAACACCCCGGTCGACGTCTCGGCGTGGACGATGGCGACGAGTTTGGGATGGCACGTCTGCAGCCGCTTCGCGATCTCATCAGGTGCGAAAGGTTTTCCCCATGCGCCAGCCATGCGGATCAGACGGCCGCCGCACCGCTCGACCATCTGGCACATGCGATCAGCAAAATACCCGCCGACGCAGACGACCACCTCATCGCCCGGCTCGATCAGGTTGCACAGACACGTCTCCATGCCCGCCGACCCGGTCCCGGACACCGGAATCGCAAACTCGTTCGTCGTCTCGAAAACGTACTGCAACAGCGCTTTCGTCTCATCCATCACCTTGAGAAAGTAGGGATCGAGATGCCCCACCAGCGGGGCGATCATCGCCTGGAGGACGCGGGGATGGACGTCGCTCGGGCCGGGTCCCATCAGCACCCGCTTCCCGGGGTTGAGCTGGGCATAAATGTGAGACATGGGGGAGACCTTTCGTGAAAAGCGGTGGTCGGTGGTCGGTAGTCGGTAACAATCAGTGACGAGTGACGAGTAAAACATAATCCACCGACCACTGATCATTAACCCGCCTTCTCCGCCGCCAGTTCGCGTTTGCTTTTTCGGCCGAGATAGATCCGCTCGGGATCGACGATCGTCCGCAGGACCTTCAACTCCTCGTATGTCGGCGGGGCCATCGTCCGGGCGTGAGAGATGTCCAGGTCCCAGCCGGTGTTCTCCTTGACGAGTTCGGGATCGATGCCCGGGAAGGCGATATCGAGCTTGAGGATCCCGTCGTTCGGGTCGCTCCGCAGGACGCACAGGTCGCTGATGACGACCGTCTTCCCCCCTCGGGTCAGCCCGTAGTCGAACCGGGTCTCCCCCTTCGGGCCGCGGAGGCCGGTGATGCTCGTCAGGTATTCCACCCGTTCCGGGAACCGGCGCTTCTCGTGCACCATCATCACTAACAGCATGTCGGCCAGGGAGGCGATGTTGTTCGCCCCGCCGCTCCCGGCGAACCGCACCTGCGGGCCGTGTCCGGTGCCCGACACCCGGGCCGGCCAGTAACTCCCGATGACCGTCGAGTTCAGGTTGCCGTACTGGTCGCACTCCGCCCCGCCTAAGATGCCGACCGTGCAGAACCCCCGGAGCGCGGTCGTCCCGAACGTATCCGCCATGTTCGACACGGTGCTGCCCCGCAGACAGCCGCGCGGGTCGGAGACGGAGATAGGCAGGTGCTCGATCTTCGGCCCGACGATCCCCGCCTCCATGATGATCGTGCAATGAGGGGCGGTCGTCTTCTGGGCGAGCATCGTCCCGAGCAACGGCAGGCCGGTCCCGGCGAACGCGAACGAATCATCCGGGACTTCCCGCGCGGTGGCCACCGCCAGCAACTCCATCGTCGTGTACTCCTCCGGCTTCAGGCCACGATCCGTTAAAAACAGTTCATACTCCGCATCGGTCATCAACTCAGCCATGCGTGGGTCTCCTTCTTACATCGGCCGTTCCAGGTCCGCCTTATACCCGTACCCGGGCGTCGCCCGCAGATGGAACAGCCGGTTCATCCCGACTTTGTGCATCAGGTACTCCCAGTCATCCGTCGTGGAGACGACGTGCTCCTGCCACCATGCCTTGACTTCTTCCTTCGACCGCCGGTTGACCCGGCCGTAGTTGACGAACCAGTCCCAATCGTAATCATAGTAGTTGGGGACGGCGGACGGGTACCCGCCGAACGGTTGTTCGACGATCGCGTCGACGATATGCGCCGGGATATGGTTGCGTTCGGGCGCCGCCCGCAACTCTTCCTCGGGTACGATCTGCTCGCATTCGACGATCAGGATTCTCGCCGCGATCGCCTGCTCGATGTCCGGCCCGAAGATACCTTCCAGGCGGACGGTTCCCTCATCCCCCACCTTCTGCGCCCGGAGGAGGGCGACTTCCGGGATGACAGGGGGGACGAGCACCACTTTCACGCCTGGATTCCCCGTATACTTGGTGGATCGTCGCGCCCCCTCCAGGTTGTTCGTCTGGTTGGCCGTGTTATCCCCGTCCTCGAACGCGTGCGGCCGGAGGCCCCACCCGTCGAACGGGTCGTCGATGACGTGGAACTTCTTCGGCGGGATACGGGGATCGATCCAGTTGCCGTTCGCGTCCCGCCCGCGCAGCCCGGCCTTGCTGAAGACATCGTATTCGAGGATGTCCGACCCTAACTCCGAGACGAGCGGGGCGAACGGCCAGCCGTACTTCCCGGCGACCGTCCGGCTGGCGTACCCGTAGTTGCTGTAATCCTCGACGATCTCGATCTCCCCGTCCTGAATCCCCCGGCGGAAACTATTCGCCACCGGCTGGATGCCCTCCAGTCCCAGGTAGGTGCTCTCCACCCACTTGATCAGTCCGGCGGCGGCTAACGCCTCCTCACACGCGGTGCCGCCGTTCATCGTCAGGTACAGATTCCCGATGCCCTGCCGGATGATCTCCCGGACGAGGGTGAACGGACGACGGGTATAGCTGAACCCGCACGTGCAGACCTGCGTCCCGGGCTTGAGGTACCGGGCGATCGCCTCCTGGGCGGTCGTGATTTTATTCGTATTCGCCATCGATGAGCCTCCTGTTGTTTTCCCGAACCCCGAGCCTTTTATCGTTTCCTTCGATCCTCCACGCGGGCGCTCGCCGTCTTCCCCTCCCCGGCCGTCACACGCGGCAGGGAGTCAGGAGCGACGAGTTCGACTTCCTTCGGGTTGATGCCGGTCGTGTTCTGGATCGACTCCCGCATGTCCTCGACCAGTTCTTTAACGCGACCGGCGTTGTCGAGGAGGGTGCGGTCCTTCACTTCAACTTTCAGGGTGAGCCGGTCGAGACCGCGCGGGTCGGTGTCGATGTACATCCGGAAGTTGGCCCCCGTGTCGGGGTATTTGACGAGAGCGGCCTCCACCTGACTGGGGAACACGATCAGCCCGCTGATCGACACCGCATCATCCGTCCGTCCTTTAATCGCCTTGATCCGCGGATGGGACCGGCCGCAGGGACAGTCGTCCCATGTCAGCGCGGAGATGTCCCGGCTCCGGTAGCGCACCATCGCCGTGCCTTCTGCGGTGAGCCATGTCCAGACGAGCTCTCCTTCTTCCCCGTCCTTCACCCATTCCCCCGTCTCCGGGTTGATGCACTCACAGAAGAACGCATCCGCCCAGGCGTGCATCCAGTTCCGTTCCCGGCACTCGCACGTCATGCCCGGCCCGAGGAATTCGGTCATCCCGAACTCATCGTACGCCGTGATCCCGAACAGTTCCTCGATCCGCTCCCGTGTCGACCACGGCCAGGGTTCGGCGCCGAACAGCCCGACCCGGAGGCTCCGCTTCTTCGAGAACTCGACCCCCAGTTCTCGTGCGCGTTGTCCGACGTACAGCGCGAACGACGGCGTCATGCAGAAGGCGGTCACGTCCAGGTCGTTCAGGAGCATGATCTGGCGCTCCACCTGGCCGGAGCCGGTCGGGATGACCAGCACCCCCATCTTGAGCGCCCCGTAATGGAACCCGAACCCGCCCGTCGGCAGGCCGTATCCATAGGCGTTCAGCAGGCTGTCGCCCGGACGCAGTCCGGTCATCCACAGCTCGCGGGCGTTCAGTTCGGCCCACAGGTCGATGTCCCCTTGCGTGGCGAACACCAGCACCGGCTTCCCGGTCGTGCCCGACGTGCTGTGCATCTCGAGCAACTGATTCCGGGGCGCGATCACCATCCCGAACGGGTACGCTTCACGGACGGTCCGCTTCTCCAGGAACGGGAGCTTTTGGATGTCTTCCAGCCTCCGGATATCGTACGGCTTGACCCCGGCCTCGTCGTAGAGGCGACGGTAGAACGGGCTCCGGTTGTAGACCGTCTCGACCATCTGCTTCAGCCGCTCCAGTTGAAGGGCCTGGAGCTTCTCCTTGGGCATCGTCTCGATGTCTTCGTTAAAGTATTCGTCCTTGGGCACCAGCGACTCCTTTCACGAACAACGTGTCACCGTCACGTTGAGGACCGTACAGAGGGTCTCAAGATACGTCTCGATGTCATCGAGGTACAGGTCTTTGTTCACCAGATGGATCGTCCCATCGGGGTTGAAATACGTGACCGGCCATGCCGGGTTCTGGGGGATGAACCGGAGGCCGCGTCGCCCCAGCGAAAGAACCTCACCATAGGGGGCAAGCCGTGACCGGACTTCCTCGGCGGCGGGCACTCCATTCGCCGTGTATGAAAGCATGACGAAATCGGTCGCCACGTCGATGTCCTTTGTAAGGGCGAAGCAGGGCTTCGCCCCTACTTTTTCCGCAGGGCCGTGCGACGCTGCCAGAGCGTCCGGAGCGTCTGAGTGACCTCGTCAGTCCCTGACTGAAGCAGCGCGCGGACGGACTCCAGTTCCGCGAGGGCGGTCTGCAGTTCCGTCTCCAGGATTGAGACGGTGTCCTCATCGAGGGGAGCGGCTGCGACCTGTTCGCGCAACCCTTGCAACGCGCTGGACAGGCGGGTGAAGGGGAGCTTCTGCTGGTTCAGCTCCACGATCAGGCTGTTCAACACCCAGGCGCAGGCCACCGCGCGTTCCCACAGCACGCGATCCGCGGCTGTCGCGGCCGGTTCAGTCGAGCCAGGGGAAAATGAGGAAAGCGGGTACGTCATACAACCTCCTATCACTGTTTCGGTAACGGATCGGGGGATGGAGGATGGACGAGCGTCTCCACCACCCAGGTATCGGTATACCCTTTCTTGGATCGAAGGAGAGTGGCGAGCTTCTCGGCATCGGATCGGGTCAGACAATCGCCCACACGAACTCTGTAGTACGGCGGGTCGCCGTCGATGTAGACAGAGACCCCGTTCAGGTCTGCGAGACGCTGTTGGGTCTCCCGCTTCATCGCCAGCGCCGCGGTCTGATCACGGACGGAGAAGAGTTGAACCCGGTACCCCTGCACAAGCCGGAACGACAGGGCCGGCGGCGGCGCGGCGGGCGGCAACGGGCGGGACACGGAATCAGCCGCCGCTCGATCGCGGACAAGCCCTTTCAGTTCGCTCACGGCCAGGACCGGGTCCTCGTGTTCAGGTGCGGCTTCAGTCAACGAGCGGTTCTGCGTCTCGCGGGAAGGCTTCACCGACGGCGCCGGCCCGCAGGCCAGCACAACGCAGAGGAACCAGGCCGCCACAGGAAACGCGCAAACGCGACCGGAATGTGCCACACCCATCGTGCTGACCGAGGGGAGAAAGAGTCACAATGATGAATGCAGAATGATGAACGATGAATGAAAAACCAGAAACGGCAAAGAACGGGCCGGTTTTCATTCATCATTCCGCATTCATCATTCATCGTTTAACGAAATGGCACATCATTATAGAAGATTTCTCAGGGGCTGTCAACAGGTTTTTCCCGGCGAGGAGAGGGCAGAAAAGAGGGGAAAAGGAGAGAGTGGGCGAGTGGGGGAATGGGCGAAAAGGAGAGAATGGGCGAGTGGGCGACGACATAGCCATCAGGCGGTCTCTTTCTCCCTCTCTCCCATTCTCCCATTCCCCCACTCTTTCCTGTTCGCCCCGGTGGGGAAAGGGGGTGAGGGGGAGATTATTTCCCTTCCCCGCTCTTGACGAGGTCTTCGGACTTCTTGAGGTGTGCCAGACCTTTGTCCGTATACTCCTTGGCTTTGGCCGCATCAGTCGTTTCTTTGGCAAGCCCCAGGTACACGCGGCCGAGCGTGTCCCACCCATCGATGCTGTTCGGCTTCAGCTTCAGGTGCATCTCCAGGGGGTCGATCGCGTCCGTGAACTGTTTTATATTGTAATAGGTCGTGCCCAGGTTCA
>JACQVL010000313.1 GCA_016209865.1 Candidatus Latescibacterota bacterium
CCTGTCAACAACCCCATCACGTGACACAGGTCGGGTCGAACGACACGCGGGTCGTCACCGGGAACGAGCCGGGCTGGCACGCCTGGCAGATCGTCAGGTCGCCGCGAGCGGTGACGAGCATGTAGGCGTCCTCGAACGACAGGCCGAAACGACGCTGGAGCAGGGTGACCATCTCGTCACAGGCGATCCGCATCGCTGCTTCGGGGTCGGGATCGTCCCCGGTCGTGACCCACCGGCCGTCCGCCGTCTCGATCCATGGCCGGGGGATCGTCTCTCCCCTCAGCAGGTCGACGCGGGCGGTCACTTCGGCGCAGATTTCAAACCCGATCATCGAAATCTCCCCGTCCCCCATCGACGCATGCACATCCCCGATGCCCAGGAGCGCGCCGGGGACGGCGACCGGGAGATGGACGCGCGCCCCGACTTTAATCTCATTATTATCCATATTCCCGCCGTGCGGGCCGGGATGGCCGGTGTGCAGCCCCGCGCCCGCCGGAGCGGTCCCGATGACCCCGATCATCGGCCGGACGGGGAACCGGATGCGATCGTTGAAATGGGCGATCCCGTCCCGGATGGCGATCATCTTCGTCGCGTACCGGTCGGCCCGGTGAGCGAGCAAGCCCACCCCTTTTTTAATCGCTAAAAATCCCCGGTCGGCCAGGTCGATCTTCAGGATCGTCACGGCCAGGCTGTCGCCGGGCGCTGCCCCGCGGACGAAGATCGGCCCGGTGGCCGGGTTGGCGCCTTTCGGGTGCGGATGGTCGAGCAGGTCGGCGTCCGACTGAATCGTCCCGGTCCGGGCGTCGTACGTCTCCAGGCAGACCGTCTCGCCGGGGTCGATCGTCAGGACAGGCGGATGGGCTTTGTCGAGGGAATAGACGATGTGATCGCGGGTCAATCTGTGCATGGTCGGATCCCTTGTGTAGGGGCGAAGCATTCGCCGATAACCACCATATCATATTCTCAGACCGGAGGCGAATGCTTCGCCTCTACGGCAATCCCGCCGCCTGCCACACGCGCGTCAGCGCGTCCGCCGTCGTCCGGACTGCATCCGCCGGGGCCATCTCGTTCACCCGTTTGTTGAACGGTTCCGGGGTGATCGGGCCGTCGTACCCGATCCGGTCGAGGGCGGTGAGGAACCCGACGAGGTCGATGACGCCCGTCTCGCCGGGCAAGCACCGCACGTTGTCCATCTGCTCATCGACCGGAATCCCGGCGGGCGCGTCGTTCACGTGGACGGTGACGACCTGTTCCTTCGTCAACCGGCGCAGGTCGTCCAGCGTCCCGTGCGCGGTGTACCAGTGCCAGGCGTCGAGCAGCAGGCCGACGTTGCCCGTCCCGATCGTCTCGCACAACTCCAGCATCCCGTCCATCGTGGAGATGAACTCATACGTATGGCCGGCTCGACTGGTTTTCGGGCCGATGAATTCCAATCCCAGCGAGCAGCCGTAGTCGCGGAGGACTTCGGCGGCCGGGCGGAACCGCTGGACGTGGAACTCGAAATTCTCCTTGAACGGCCGGTCGTCTGAGACCGGCGGGATCCAGGTGGCCGTCCGGACGCACCCGATCTCCTGGGCGAGGGCGGCGTGCCGGCGGAGCCAGGCGACATCCTCACGCCATTTGCGTTCCTCGCCCCGCCAGTCGACGGGCAGGCCCCAGCACCCGGGCCGGACGCCGGTCCGGGTGAACAGGTCGCGCACCTCATCGATCGAGGCCGCAGCCGCCATCTTCGTCACTTCCCCGATGCTGAAATCGACGCCTGCGAACCCGTGCGCCTGGGCGAGTTCGAGCGCTTCCGACAGCGACGCGCGGACACCGATCGCGCCGGGACTCAAGTTCATGAACATCCCCATACTATACCCCCAGGGTTCTCAAATACTCCCGGCTCTCCGTCACCGACGTGAAGACGGGGCGGTCGGTCCGGTCTTGTTCGTAGATGATCCAGTCAGCCCCGACGTCTAAGGCGGCGGCCAATGACGCCTTCAGGTCGACCTTCCCGCGGCCGAGTTCGGTGAACGACCCCGGCGCGCCGTCCTTGAAGTGAAAATACCCGGCCCGGTTCGCGTATTTCCGGACGAACGCGGCCGGGTCCTCCCCGCCGACGGCCACCCAGTACACGTCGATGTTAAATTTCACGACCGCCGGGTCGGTCCGCTCCGCCAGACGGTGAATCCCCTTGATGCCCCCTTCGAGCGGCTCGAACTCGAACGCATGGTTATGGTAGCAGAACGTCACCCCGTCCGACTGGCAGAGCGCGCCCGCGCGGTTGAACGCCTCGACCGACTGATCGTAGCCCGCCAGCGCCTTCGAGTCCGCCACTCCGGAGCAGATCAGGTACCGGGCTCCCATCGTCTTCGTGAAGGCCAGGTTGTCCCGCAGCTTCGTCTCGTCCGCGGTGTCCCCGTATCCGACGTGCACCCCGGCGCAGAGCAGTCCATGCCGGGCGAACAATTCTTTGATCTGTGCCGGTTCGTAGAAGCGGCTGAGGTTGCCGCCTTCAACCCCGACGTACCCGGCCGCCTGGCATTCACCTAATACCCCGTCGAGGTCTGTCTGCTGGCGTTGTCCGTAGATGATGAGTTCGATTCCGACGCGAGGAGTGGACATGGAAAACCTCCATGAACGATTGTTCACCGACCACCGACCACCGACCACCGACCACCGACCACCGACCACCGACCAC
>JACQVL010000306.1 GCA_016209865.1 Candidatus Latescibacterota bacterium
CGGCGTGCCGCGTCCATCAGGTAGACATCGATCCCGGTGTCCCGGTCGGAGGTGAACGCGAGCCACCGTCCATCCGGCGACCAGGCGGGCGCGGTGTCGTTGTGCCGCCCCTGCGTGAGGCCCTCGACCTGGCCGGTGTCCGGGTCGATCATAAACAGGTTGGTCCACCCGGCCTGATCGCCGCCGTCCGCCCGGTCGGAGGTGAACGCGAGCCACCGTCCATCCGGCGACCAGGCCGGGTCGCGGTCTTCGTACAGATCGTTCGTCAGCTTCATCAGCCGTCCAGAGTCGGAATCGACGAGGTACAGGTCGGACTGGCCGCCCTGGCTCAGCCCGGAGAACACGATCCGTCGGCCATCCGGCGACCACGACGGGGACGACAGTCCGACGAGGTCGTCGAACCGGAAGCGCCGCTCCAGGGCGCGGGTCTTCAGGTTCCAGACGTACAGCACGTCCTGCGCCTCGCTCTGCGAGACGAACGCGACCTGCCAGTTGCGGTTGACCGCCATCTTGCTCCGGAGGAAGTGGAACGACTCGAACTTCGGCGACCGCCCGCCCCGGACGAGGAGTTGGACGTGCTGCTCGGTCTCGTTGAGCGGGGCCCAGCAGAGGTCTTCGTACCCTTCACGCGTGCTCAAGAACACCAGACCCGCGTCCTCCGTCGAATCGGCGGCGGCCGGGACGCACGCCGGTTTGATGTTCAGGCCGCGCGTCGTCAGCGGGCGCGCCGCCCTATCCGGCAGGTCCGTCCGGGCGAGCAGGGGATAGTACTGCTTGCGCAGGTCGTACGTCCACTCCTCGCTCAACGCGTTCAGACTCTTGCCCGTCGATATCCGCACGATCTCCTCGAACGACCGGCCGCGCCACCAGTTCTCGAACATCAGTTCGATGACCTCATCCCCGTACCGTTCGGCCAGGAACTTCAGGAACGACTCCCCTTCCTTGTACATCAGGAACGTGCCGTAGATGGCGTTGATCTGCGGGAGTCCGACCAGGTAGCCGGAGAGGACGGCGTCCCGGATGATCATATCCGCTTCCGCGCTCCACCCTTCGGACCAGTGCTCCGCCAGGCCTTCCATGAACCAGAGGGGCGGTCCGACGGTCAGCGGCCGATGGTGGGTCATGTACACCGACTTGATCTTTTCGATCGTAAAGACGTGGACGAGTTCATGCCGGAGGACTTTGTCGAACTCGTAGTACGAGCCGAGATGGGGGATGACGACCCGGCCTTTGAGGAATTCCGTGAACGCGCCGACGGATTCCGGGAGAAACTCCGGGATGGTGTTCGTTTCCTCGAAGTATTGATGCGCACTGTACAGGATGAGCGGGATGCGCCGGTGGATGGAGAGGCTGAACCGGGATTCGAGCACCCGGTAGCTCTGCTCCGCCGACGCCGCCGCGATTTCAGCTAAGGCGCGCTCTTCGGGGTAGTAGTACAGGTCGATATGCTCGGTCTGCATCACCTGCCAGTCGAACGACGAGTACTGGACTTTGTTCCGTCCGAACGTGTTGTAGTACTGGGCCGACGCCAGCGCCGGCCAGACGCCGGTCCAGACGACCATGCCCATCAGTGCAAGCCACAGACGACGACGCATAGGATCGTTCCTCACATTCCCGTCCGTCCGGCCTATCGCAGGAGGATCATCTTCTTCGTCGAGATGAACGCCCCGGCGGTCAGGCGGTAGAGGTACAGACCGCTGGCGAGGGCCCGCCCCCGCTCGTCGGTGCCATCCCAGGCCTCGACGTAGTGGCCGGCGGTCATCGGCCGGTTGACGAGGACGCGCACCGGCTGGCCGAGCACGTTGGAGATCGTCAGGGTCACGTGCACGGAGCTGAGCAGGTCGAACTCGATCTGGGTCGAAGCATTAAACGGGTTGGGGTAGTTCTGGAACAGGGCAAACTGCGGGGGGGCGACGCGGTTGAAGGTGATCGAGGACGCCGCCGGAAGGGAGACGATCGTGCCCCCGGCCGTGACCGCCTGGAGGGTGTATTCATACCGCGCACCGGCCACGACGGTCGAGTCGAGGAAGGTCGTCGTCCGCAGACCGGTAAAGATGCCCAGGCCGGCCCCCGGGATGAGGAGCGGGTTGGCGCGGACGACCTCGTTCGTCGTCAGGTTGCGCCTGATGAGGTTCCAGCCCCGGTTGTACACCTCACGAGTCGTCTGCCAGGTGAGCAGCACCCCGTTCGTCTGATTGGACGCCTCGAACGAGACAATCCGGATGCCGTCCCCGCCCGACAGGTAGGCTTCCAGAGCATTGACGACCCCCCAGCCCCGGAGGGTATCGGGGGTGCTCGCCTGATGAGCGGTTCGTCTCAGGGCATCCTTGACTTGCTCGGGCGTCCAGGTGGGGTACACTTCCAGCAAGAGGGCGGCGACCCCGGCGACCAGGGGCGTGGAGAACGAGGTTCCGTTCGACCGGACGAACCGGGTCGGGTTGTGCGGGTCGGCGACACGGACGCCCACGCCCATCGCCACGACATCCGGCTTGATCCGGCCGTCGTACGTCGGTCCTATAGAGCTGAACGACGCCCGGGTCCCGGTCGAATCCACCGCCCCGATCGAGATCGCCCCGTCCGCGTCGGCGGGGGCGATCATCTTCTGCCAGAACGACTGTCCTTCATTCCCCATCGCGTTCACCACGACGATGCCCCGGCTGGCGGCGATGTTGGCCGCCTGCGTCGTCACCGCGGTGTGGCCGTCCATATCGGCATACTGGTACCAGTCGTTATACCCGAGGGAACTGCTGACCACATCCACCCCCATGCTGTCCGCCCACTCGATCGCCCGCATCCACCAGTCTTCCTCGACCTGCTGTTCGAACGCCACTGTTTCCGTCTTGGCTAACAGAAACCGGGCACCGTACGCCGGGCCGATCAGGCTGCCCGGCGCGTACCCCCCGACGGTGGACAGGGTTTCCGTCCCATGATCGTGCTGGCCGGACGAGTCCTGGCCCGGCTCGTTGGCGGTGTTGGTATCGCCGTTGATGAAATCGCGCTGGGCGATGACGCGCGTCCGCAGGCTGTCGAACGCGACATGATCGAGGAGAAACCCGGTGTCGAGCATGGCGATCAGTACCCCGCGGCCGGACAGTCCTAAGTCGTGCAGGTCGGGCACGTGCATCTGGGCAAGCTGGGTGAGCGATGCCCCGTAACTCAGCCGGAATGCCTCCGCCGTGGTCAGCCGCTTCGGCTGAGCGTCATCGGCGAGCGGTTCGACGAGAGGCCGCCGGTAGACGGCGACGGGCGCGATCGACCGGACGAACGGCAGGGTAGCGAGCCGCCGGATGACGGCCGGAGTCGCCGCGACACTCACCCCGTTCAGCCATCGGGATGTCCCACGCAGCCGCGCCCCCATCGCCGCGACCTGTCGCACATACACGTCTGACACCGGCAGGTCGTAGAAATCGACCACCTCGGCGCCCCCTCGCGCCACCCGTCGCTGCCGGGCCTGCGGGACGAGCGTCCGCTCGTACGCGCTGACCGCCATGCGGTACGCCTGCTCATCCAGCAGCCCTTTATCAGTGAAAAAGACCCAGACGATGAGGGAATCGTCTGGGGATGCCTCCTGCAGCCTCGTCAGTACACGAGGGGGGAGTCGCTCCGGGTCGGGCGGCTGGACGAGCGCCGGACGCGGCCGGGGGGGCATCGCTCCAAGGGCGACCGGGACGAAGCTGGCGAGGATCATCCCACAGACAAGGATCAGGGCGAGACGAGAAGACATAAAGAATAGGGAAGGAAGAGCAGGTTGAGTGATAGTGAAGTAAGGAAGTTTTTAACCTGAACCTCAACCTTAACCTTCTTCTTCCATAATCGGAGTCGTCAGGGGCCGGGTAGAGGTTCGATGGGCCATCATCCGACGGCGGAGGATCAGCCCAACCAGGAGGAACAGGCACAACACCGCCGCGCTGAGGGGGAGGGCGAGAGCAGGTCCGACGTAGGCCGTCGTGAGCTGGGCCAACCGGATGCCCACGACGCCGCCGAACAGAAACCGTTGTTCGAGCGAGAACGCCTCGATCAGGCTCGACGCCGTCGTCCCGGACACGACCGTGACGGCTCCGGTCATCAGCGACAGGATGAGCAACAGGGCATGGTGGTTTCGGAGACGGTTCCACCCGGAGAGGATGAGCATGACCGGGATGCCATACGCCCAATACCCGAACGCTAAAAACAGGACGGAGGATAGGATGGCTCCCGCCCGCCCGCCGGCATTCAGGGCGTTCTCCGCCTCCCGGCTGGAATTCGGATAATCGTTCGCCGAATAGGTCAACAGACTGACGACGACGAGTCCCGCCAGGAGAAGGAACAGCAGCCCGACGAGTCGATTCCGATGCTCAATCGCCCGACGACCCTGCATGGGAGTTGACATTTTGGATTTTGGATTTTCAATTTTGGATTGAACCCCATTGACCGTGCTCGTCTCACGTCACCCTGTCTGGAATCCAAAATCCAAAATCTAAAATCCAAAATCGATCAATGACGGCTGTTGCCCGGCACGTGAATACACCACAGGCTGGGGATGAGGTGTCCATTGAAGATCTCATGGATGGCGAATTTCAACGACGCCATGTAGCTGTACTTATGCCCGGCGCTGGGGAAATCACCGGCGACGATCTTGGGGTCTCGCAGAAAGAGCGACAACAGCAGACAGCTCACCCCGTACGGGGAGATCGTGTTCTCCCGGTGAGGGTCGAACAGGTTCGGGACGACGATCTGATCCTTGAATTCTTCGGCGAACTTTTTCCCGAAATACGAGGCACGGAAGTCCGGGTTAAACTTGCCGAGCATCGCCTTCTGCTCAGGCGTGAAGTCGAGGGTCTGTTTCCCTTCGCGATAGGCTTTGGCCCACTCCTTTAGCGCCTGGGTGAGGACCGGGACGACTCGCGCCGTCGTCCCCTCGCCAGCCCTCTCGAAATGCCAGTTCAGGTCGAACGTGGCCATGTCGAACTGATCATCGATGGCCAGCGATCCCCGTCCCATGTGTCGATGATATTCTTGTTGTCGTCGAATCTCGTCCGCAACCGCCATACCTGGCTCCTCCTTCAGATATACGGCATACAGCCCTGAACGGGTGCATGTCCGCTTCGTCACCGGTTCCGGTATTTCTCCAGGTTCCGTTTCGCGCTCGTATTCGTCGGCTCGATACGGAGCGTATCCTGCCACGTCGCGATCGCACTGTGATAGTCCCCGGATTGGGCAAACGCGCGACCCAGGTTGTTGTACGCCTCGACGTAGAACGGATCGATGTCTATCGCCGTCCGGTACGCCACGATGGCCTCGTCATACCGGCCGAGGTCGGTGTAGAGATACCCGAGGTTATTGTGCGCTTCGGCCAGGCCGGGGTCGAGCCGGCTCGCCCGGTACAACGCGGCGATCGCCTGGGCCATCTCCCCCTTATAGTAGAGGACAACTCCGAGGTTATTGTACACCATCGCGTAGGCTGAGTCGACCTCAACAGCACGCGTGTACAGCGCGATCGCCCGGTCGAGGTCATCCGTGCGACTCGCTTCCTCGGCCAGAGAGTACGCCCGGATGTTGAAGTTGCCCGACGAGACTTCGAGGGCGAATTTGAAGTTCTGCCTGGCTTCTCCGTACTCAGGATCGAGAGCGAGCGCGCGCTGGTACGCCTCGAGTGCCTGAGCGTACTGGCCGCGCTTGAACGCGATGTACCCGACATTGTTGTACGCTTCGGCGAATGAGGGGTCGAGCTGGATGGCTCGCCCAAACTCCACCACCGCCCGGTCGTAGTCATCCCGCTTAAAATACCCCAGACCCAAGAAATTATGCAACCGAGCGTTCTGAGGCTGGCGTTGCGACGCCCGGTTCCACGACTCGATCGCTCGTATGTACTCCCCACGGGCGAACGCATCGATTCCGTCGGCGACCAGGTCTTCAGCGTCGAGCGATACCGTCCCCATCCGGTCGGAGCTGCCCGATCTCTGGGAGGCAGCACATCCCAGCGAGAGCAAGAACACCACCCCGATGAGTAAAGAAACCTGATGGAATGTTCTCAATGGTATCATGCCTTATCCAGATTGTCAACGAATTTTTCGAGGACGAGAGAAAATTACAGATTCTCCTTCACATACCGGACCGCGTTCTGGAAGATAAACAGCCCGTCCGGCTGCGCGTTGCACGGCTCCCGCGTCCAGCGCGGATGGTGCGTCGGATGGGTGTGCCGCTCCGGGTGGGGCATCAGGCCGAAGAGACGGCCGGTGGTGTCACACAACCCGGCGATGTCCTCGACCGACCCGTTCGGGTTCCAGGGGTACGGGACTCCATCCGTCCCGGTCGCCCCCGGTGGACACGTGTACCGGAGCGCGACCTGCCCGCTCGACCGGAGCCGGTCGAGGACGGCGTCCGACTGGGGCACGATCTTCCCCTCCCCGTGAGCAACGGGCATGTAGACCGTCTCCGGCATCGACCGGGTGAAGACACACGGACTCTCCGGGTTGGGCTGGAGGTAGACCCATCGGCACTCGAACTTCCCGGAATCGTTGAAGAACACGGTCGCCTCCTGCACCCGGTGTCCTGGCCGCGTCTCCGGGAGGAGGCCGATCTTGACGAGCACCTGGAACCCGTTGCACACCCCGAACATCAGCTTGCCCGCCCCGATAAACCCCTCGACTTCGTCCAGCAGTTTCAACCGGAGTTCGTTCGCCAACACTTTCCCGGCGGAGATATCGTCCCCATACGAGAACCCGCCGGGCAGCATCAGGATGTCATACTCCGACAGCCGGCGGCGACCCGCGATGAACTCGTTGATGTGCACCAGATCGACCCGGTCCGCGCCCGCTAAGACGAACGCGTGGACGGCCTCGTGGTCGCAGTTGATCCCGGCGGCGCGAAGGACAAGGACGGAGGGCATGGAAGGACGCTCCTGGAAGGGAAACGTTGAGACACTATTAGTGACGAGTGACGAGTGACACGTGACGAGTAGACCCAAGAACATTGAGCATAATCGAACTCCTGATGTGGCGATTCAGCTGTCCAAGCGGCCCTCTATTCCTGCTCAGTCGGCTGCTGGGACGTAGGACGACTGACTATTTGCCTTTAACTCGTCACTCGTCACTGGTCACTCGTCACCGCTTTTCTCACCATCGCAACGGCCGCTGCCAGGCCCCTTTGAGGGCGTCGATGTCTGACGACACCAGCAGCCGGCCGGCCAGTCCGGTCACGCGGAACGTCCGGTCAGCCGTGATCTCCCCGACGCGACCGAACGGGCAGTCGTGCAGGAATTCCTCGACATGGCGTTCGTTTCCCCGTTTCACTTCTGCGACAAACCGGCTGTTCGATTCAGAGAACAGGGCGATGTCATTCCGGACGACGTCATCCGTCCGTGGGAGCGCGCTCAGGTCGAGGGTCAGGCCGAGGCCGCCCGCGAACGCCATCTCCGCCGCGGCCACCCCTAAGCCGCCGTCCGAGCAGTCATGACAGGCGGCGATGAGGCCGGCCGCCATCGCGGCGTGGAGCCCGGCCATCGTGCGCTTCCCCACGACCGGGTCGACGATCGGGACGGTGTTGCCGGTGAACCCTCGGAGCCGGTAGTACTGAGAACCGCCCAGCTCGTTCCGCGTCAGGCCGACGACGTAGACGGGGTCGCCGGGCGACTTGGCGTCCATCGAGACCGCCTTCTTGACGTCGTCGAGCACACACAGAGCGGAAATCAACAGGGTCGGCGGGATGGCGATCGTCTGCGTCCCGTCTGAGAATTCGTTGTAGAAACTGTCCTTCCCGGAGATGAACGGGGTGCCGTACGCGACGGCCATCTCGTAGCAGGCGCGCGCCGCCCGGACGAGCATGCCTAACCGGTCCGGCTTGTCCGGGTTGCCCCAGCAGAAGTTATCGAGCAGGGCGGTGCGGTCGACCGACCCGCCGACGCAGGTGACCTGCCGGAGCGCCTCATCGATCCCGGACGCCGCCATCCAGTAGGGGTCGATGTCCCCGTAGAACGGGTTGATCCCGTTCGCCACGATGATCCCCCGGTCGGATGTCAGCACCGGCCGGACGATGGCCGCATCCCCCGGCCCGTCGTTCATCACTCCTTGGAGAGGCTTCAGAGCGCTCCCCCCCTGGACTTCATGATCGTACTGACGGACGACCCATTCCTTGCTCGCCACCGTCCAGGCGGACAGGAGGCCGGTCAGGCTCTCGGTCAGGTCGGACGGGTCGGCGAACGCCGGCTCCGGGTGCTGGGGCCGTTCCCAGACCGCTTTCCGGACGATCCGGGGAACCCCCTTGTGGAGGAACGTCATGTCCAGGTCGGCGACCGTCTGCCGCTCGGTCACACGGGATTCTCCCCGGTAGGTCACCCGCAGCCGCCGGTCGTCCGTGAACTCCCCGATGACCGTCGCCTGCACGTCCTCCCGGCCGCACAGGTCGAGGAGGGCGTCGAGGTTGTCGGGCGGGACGGACAGCACCATCCGTTCCTGGGATTCCGACAGGAAGACCTCCCAGGGTTTCAGTCCCCCGTACTTGAGCGGGGCGCGTTCTAAGTCGACGATCGCGCCGGTGTCCTGTCCCATCTCCCCGATGGCCGACGAGAACCCGCCCGCCCCGCAGTCGGTGATGTTCTCGTACAGGCCGAGGTCGCGGGCCTGCAGGAGAACGTCCAGCATCTTCTTCTCCTCGATCGGGTTTCCGATCTGCACCGCGTGCGTGGACGTCGTCTCGGACGATTCATCCAGCTCGATGGAGGAGAACGTCGCCCCGTGAATGCCGTCCCGGCCGGTCTTGCCGCCGATGACGACGATCAGGTCGCCCGGCCGGGTGCGCTTCGCGCAGCGATCCTTCGGGATGAGACCGGCGGTGCCGCAGTAGACGAGCGGGTTGCCGAGGTAGCGGTCATCGAACAGGATGGCGCCGTTGACAGTCGGGATGCCCATCCGGTTGCCGTAATCCCGGACACCCGCCACTACCCCCTTGAAGATGCGCTTCGGGTGGAGCACCCCGCGCGGGAGCCGGTCGTACGGAAAATCCGGGGGGGCGAAGCAGAACACATCCGTGTTGAGCACCGGCTGTGCGCCCAGGCCGGTGCCCAGCGGGTCCCGGATCACCCCGCCGATCCCGGTATTCGCTCCGCCGTACGGGTCGAGGGCGGACGGGTGGTTATGCGTCTCCACCTTGAACGCTAAGTTGTGCCGTTCATCGAACGCGATCAGACCGGCGTTATCCGAGAAGACGGACACGCACCAATCCGCCGCTCCCTTCGCCCGCCGGACCTCCTGGGTGGCCCGCTTGATCGTCTGGGCGAAGAGGTTGTCGATCACCTCCGTGCGGCCGTCCGCCGTGTACTCGATCAACCCGTTAAACACTTTATGCTTACAATGCTCAGACCAGGTCTGGGCGAGCGTCTCCAGCTCGACGTCCGTCGGGTTGCGGCCGAGTCGGGCGAAATGGCGCTGAATCGCCCGCATCTCGTCGAGGTTGAGTGCCAACAGACCGTCCCGGCTGATCCGCAGGAGATGTTCGTCGGACGCGCCGGTCAGGTCGATGATGGCGACAAGGTCGTCTGGAGGGCGGGGCATGAAAACCTCAGTAAGTACGAAGGACGAAAAAGATGGTTCTCTCTTCTCTGTTTCGTCCTTTGGCCTTCGTCCTTATGTCCTATAATACCGATACTCTTCGATAATATCATTGGCCAACAAGCGCCGGCAGACGGTATCGACGTCGGACTCCGACACCGGCCCGGCGATCACGTAGGCCCGGCCGGTCGTCGACGCGGCTACCCCCTGAATCCCCATGTCCCGGATGCCCTTGAGGGTGGTCTCCCCGGCGGCGTCCGTCACCCCAGGCCGGTACCGGACTTCGACCCCCCACTGTCCGGGGGGCGTCTCGACGGTCGTCTCCTGGGTGCAACGGGCGTCCTGGGTGACCGGGTCGACCAGGAGTTCATGGGCGATCCGGTGGGCGTCGTCCTTCGACAGCGTCCCGTCGAGTTCGTACAGCCGGATAAACCGCACCCGGTCGACGCCCGTGAGACCCAGGTCGGCGATATCCTGGGTGACCCCCTCGCCGACCGGGTCGACCACCCCCGGTTTGTTCGCGATCTCGATGCGCCAGATCATGAGCAGTGAAAAAAATCTTCTCCCTGTGGTTTGTGTCTGGTCCAATGGGGAGTTAAATGTAGCCATCCCCCCCGAATTTGTCAACCCTTAACTGAGAAAAGACTTGACCAAATGGAACTTTTTAGGTATTTTGTGGTATTTGTATGAGGAAACCTGATTAACTATGTGCCTGCCTTTTGAGGCTCACCTTCGAATGCATGATCGGCCGCATGAACGACGGAAGCCTCCCCGGTGAGGGGTCACCAGGACGGCTTGTGTCGTTCTCCTGTGTGGTAGAGGTGTGTGAGGGAGGTGACAAGCGATCAGCACTCCGTATCAAGAATCGTACACGCGGTATGAGCAATCGCTCTATCGGTACTTAGCTGAGATGTCTAAGTACCCGCTGATCTCAGCCGATGAAGAAGTCAAGCTGGCCCGGCGGATCAAACAGGGGGACGAGATCGCCATCGAGAAACTCGTCCAGTCGAACCTCCGGTTCGTCGTCAGCGTGGCCCGGCAGTACCAGAATTATGGACTCCCCCTGCTGGACATGATCAACGAGGGGAACATGGGACTCATCCGGGCGGCCAAGAAGTTCGATGAAACCCGCGGGTACAAGTTCATTTCCTACGCCGTCTGGTGGATCCGCCAGGCGATCATCCAGGCGATCGCCAATCAGTCCCGGACGGTCCGCGTGCCGGTGAACCGTTCTGAGGAGCTGCGCAAGATCAAGCAGACGTCGCGGCACCTGCAGCATGAGCTGGGACGCAAACCGGATGTGGATGAGATCGCGGAGGAACTGGACACGTCCGTCGATGAGATCAACGAGGCGCTGAACTCCTACAGCCACTGCGTCTCGCTCGACCTGCCGTTTAACCACGACGACGACCGGAGCCTGCTGGATTTGCTCCCGGATGAGATGCAAACCTCGCCCGACGAGGCGACGATGCTGCAGTTCCTGAAGTCAGACGTCGGCCAGGTGCTGTCCACTCTGCCGGAACGGGAAGCCGCGGTGATTCGTCTGTACTTTGGGGTCGGGGCCGACCGGGCGCATACCCTCGAAGAGATCGGCGTCCGGTTCGGCCTGACGCGGGAACGCATCCGGCAGATCAAGGAACGCGCCCTGCAACGACTCCGTCACACCTCCCGGAGCGGCAAGCTCAGTCCGTACCTGCGAGACGACGAGTGAGGCTGGGAGGGTCGAAGGAGTAGACCGATGAGTGACAACGAATCCAAGCACCACGGTGGTGTTCTCTTCTTCATCGGCCTGGTCATCGCCGTCCTGGTCGGCCTGGTGATCGGCCTCCTGATCGCGCCCCACAGCGGGCCGGTCATGCGCCGAAAGATCCTGCGGACGGCGGGGGAAGCCAAGGACCAGATGTCGGAAGTCCTGGACGATCTGGAAGAGAGCGGGAAAGAATTCCTGAGCGACGTCAAGCGGGTGAAGAAAGTCTGACGAAAGGGTTGTGCATGATCGAAGCCCCGGCAGAGGGTGAGCCTCATCCTCGTCGGGGTTTTCCGTTAAGAGCAGTGACGAGTGACGAGTGAGAACCAGCGGAGGGGCAGGGGGGCAGAGGAGCAGGGGAGGAAAAAGAAGATGGTGTCATTCCCGCGAAGGCGGGAATCCATTTTGTTTTACTCGTCACTCGTCACTGGTCACTCGTCACTGCTTTCTCAGAGGTAGTTTCTCTCATGTTCGACAAATTGCTCGCCAAAGTCTTCGGGACGAAGCATGAGCGGGATATCAAGCGGCTCCATCCGATCGTGGAGGACATCAACGCCTGGGCGGATGAGTTCCAGGGGCTGACGGATGCCCAGTTCCCCGACAAGACGGCGGAGTTCCGCCAGCGCTTAGCCGAGGGGGAAACTCTCGACGACCTGCTGCCCGAGGCCTACGGTCTGGTCAAGGAAGCCTGCCGGCGGATGGTGGGGCGCTCGTGGGACGTCCGCGGCCAGGCGGTCACCTGGGCGATGGTGCCGTACGATGTCCAACTGATCGGGGCGATCGTCCTGCACGAGGGGAAGATCGCGGAGATGGCGACCGGGGAAGGGAAGACGCTCGTCGCCATCATGCCCCTGTACCTGAACGCCCTGACCGGCCGCGGGGTGCACCTGGTCACGGTGAACGATTATCTGGCGAAGCGCGACCGGGAATGGATGGGGCCGATCTATGAATTCCTCGGCCTGACCGTCGATTGCTTAGAGACGAACGACTATGACATCGGACGGAAACAGCGAGCGTACCGCGCGGACATCACGTACGGCACGGTCAACGAATTCGGGTTCGACTACCTCCGGGACAACATGAAGCTCCGCTTAGAGGACCGGGTCCAGCGGGATTATTACTACACGATCGTGGACGAAGTCGACTCCATCCTCATCGACGAGGCTCGGACGCCGCTGATCATCGCGGGCGAAGTGCGGGAGTCGAACAGCGAGAAGTACGGCGAGATGAGGCCGGAGGTGGAGAAGCTCGTCCGGGCGCAGACGCGGCTGGTGACGAAGCTCATCAGCGAGGCGGAAGAACTCCTCAAGGATGAAGAGACGCAGTACGAGACGGGGATCAAGCTCCTCCAGGCCCAGCGGGGCGCGCCGAAGAACAAACGGCTGATGAAACTCCAGCAGGAGCCCGGCATCAAGAAATTCATCAGTCAGGTCGAGGCGGATTTCCTCCGGGATAAGCGGATGTCCGAGCTGGATGACGAGTTGTACTACAGCATCGACGAGAAGGGCCACAACATCGAAATCAACGAGATGGGCCGGGAACTCCTCTCCCCCGACGACCAGCAGCTCTTCGTCATCCCCGATCTTGGCGATGAGATGCACAAGATCGACACGGATGACGTCCTGTCCGACGCGGAGAAAAACCGTCACAAAATGGAGCTGGAGGCGCTGTACGCCGACCGAAGCGAACGCATCCACAACCTCGTCCAGTTGCTCCGGGCCTACTCCCTGTACGAGCGCGACGTCGATTACGTCGTCGAGAACGGCAAGGTGATCATCGTCGATGAGTTCACCGGGCGTCTGATGTACGGCCGGCGCTACGCCGAAGGCCTCCACCAGGCGATCGAGGCGAAAGAAGGGGTGAAGATCGAGCAGGAGACGCAGACGGTCGCCACGATCACCATCCAGAACTACTTCCGGATGTACGAGAAGCTGGCAGGGATGACCGGGACGGCGGAGACGGAGGCGGGGGAGTTCTACCAGATCTACAAGCTCGACGTCGTCGTCATCCCGACCAACCAGCCGGTCCGGCGGATCGACTACGAGGACGTCATCTACCGCACCCGCCGGGAAAAATACAACTCCGTGCTCGACGAGATCGAGGAGCTGCACACCCAGAAGCGGCCGGTGCTCGTCGGCACGACCTCCGTCGAGGCGTCCGAGACGCTCAGCCGGATGCTTACCCGGCGCGGCATCAAGCACAGCGTGCTGAACGCGAAGTTCCACCAGCAGGAAGCGGAGATCATCGCCCGGGCCGGCCAGCCGGGGGTGGTGACGATCGCCACGAACATGGCGGGCCGGGGGACGGACATCAAGCTCGGCTCCGGCGTCGTCAAATGCGAGCAGTGCCACCTGAACAACAGGGAGCCGCTCGACACACCCACCGCCGACGGCCTGACGCTGAAGGACTGTTACGAGAACGTCCCGTGCGGCCTGCACATCATCGGCACCGAGCGGCATGAGGCCCGCCGGATCGACCGCCAGCTCCGCGGACGGTCCGGCCGGCAGGGCGACCCGGGGTCGTCCCGGTTCTACCTCTCCCTCGAAGACGACCTGATGCGGTTGTTCGGGTCGGAACGGATCGCCTCGGTCATGGACCGCCTGGGGATTCAGGAGGGCGAGGTGATCGAGCACTCGATGGTGACCCGGTCGATCGGACGGGCGCAGAAACGGGTGGAGGCGCATCACTTCGACATGCGCAAACATCTGCTGGAGTACGATGACGTGATGAACCAGCAGCGGGAGGCGGTCTACGACCGCCGGCTGCACGCCCTCGAAGGGAACGACCTCCGGGATGAGATCATGGAGATGATCGGCGCCACGGCGGACCGCAAGGCCGCCCAGTACTCCGACCCGAAGACGTACCCGGAGGAATGGGACCTGGACGGGCTGAGCGTCGACCTCCTCCGCACCTTCCACGTCGCCTTCCACGTCGGACCGGACGAGCTGGAGACGCTGACGCAGGAAGGACTTCTCGAGTGGGTCCGGGAAGCGATGGTCGGGGCGTACGAGCGCAAAGAGGGCGCGTTCACCCCGGACATCATGCGCCAGATGGAACGGTTCGCCACGCTCCGCGTGATCGATGAGCGCTGGCAGGAACACCTGTACGAGATGGACCACCTGAAGGAGGGGATCGGCCTTCGGGCGTACGGCCAGACGGACCCGCTGATCGCGTACAAGAAAGAAGCGTTCGCGATGTTCGAGGAGTTGTGGGATCGGCTGGATGAGGAGATCCTGAGCCTGATTTACAAGGCTGAACTGACCGAAGTAGAGCCGTCGCGCCGCCGGACGCCCTCCCGGCTGCAACTCATCCATCAGGAAGCGCAGGGGATGGTGGCGGGGGCCGCCTCGTCCGGGGATGACGGGCAGAACGGCCGGGCGGTCGCGCAGGAACAGCCGGTCAAGAAGCAACCGGTCCGCGTGGAGAAGAAAGTCGGCCGGAACGATCCCTGCCCGTGCGGGAGCGGAAAGAAGTACAAAAAATGCCACGGCGCGGCGACGGTGGCGTGACTCACCGATACGCCTCGTATTCCCGTCCGAGCACGTCCACCGCGATCTTCTGCTCTAAAATCTCGTTCGTCCCCTCGTAGATCTGTGTCACCCGCGAATCGCACTCATGCCGGGCCACCCGGTATTCGAGGGAGTAGCCGTTCCCGCCGAACACCTGGACCGCCCGGTGTGCGGCGTCGAAGCAGGCGTTCGTGGCGACGTACTTCGCCCGGGCGATCATCGCATCCGCCCGGGATCGCAGCTCCCGGTTGTCCGGTTCCTGATCCCACTTCATCTTCGCGTACGCGGCGGCGTACGTCAGATAGCGGGCCGCTTCCAGGTTGGCGCTGATGAGGCCGATGTGCCGCTGGACGAGCTGATGCTTGGCGATCGGCTTGCCGTGCTGCACCCGCTGTTTGGCATAGTTGACCGCCTCGTCCAGACAGTCCTGCATCGTCCCGACGCACCCGGCGGCGACGCTCAGCCGGCCGCTCATCAGCGTCGTATACGCCACCGTCAGCCCCTGCCCCAGCCCTCCGAGCAAGTTTTCCTTCGGCACGATGCAATCGTCGAAGTAGATCATCCCCGTGTCCGATGTGGTCAGCCCCATCTTATGGAGGTGCTTCTCCGTCCGGTAGCCGGGAGAGTCGAATTCGACGATGAACGCGGAGATCCGGTCGTCCCGCTTATCACGGGCGTAGGCGGTGATGACGTGCGCGATCGTCCCGTTCGAGATCCACTGCTTGCTCCCGTTGAGCTTGTAATAACCCCCGCAGTCCTCGAACGTCGTCCGGAGAGAGGCGGGGTCGCTCCCGGCGGTAGGCTCCGTCAGGGCGAACGCCATCACCCAGTCGCCGGCGGCCACGCGGGGCAGGTACCGCCGTTTTTGCTCGTCCGTCCCCCATTTCTGGATGGTCAGCGCCCCGATCGATAGGTGGCCGGAGAAGAACGTGCGGACAGAGCTGCCTTCGCGGCCGATCCGTTCGAGGGCGAGGGCGTACGTCATCAAGTCCGCCCCCTCGCCGCCGTACCGTTCGTCGATGGGCAGGCCGGTCAGATGGGCACGTTTGGCGATCTCGACGACCTGGTCGTTGTACCGCCCTTCCAGGTAGCACCGGTCTTCGATCGGACGAATCTCCTGGCAGGCTTTATCGACGACCTCAAGGAGCGCCCGCTGTTCCTCTGAGATGTCGAAGTTCATGATGGAGAGGTTTTCCATAGCAGGATTCCTCAAAAGCAGTGACAAGTGACGAGTAAAGCAAGATGGATTCCCGCCTTCGCGGGAATGACACAATGTTCTTTCCTCTGGTGCTCTTTCTCCACTGCTCGTCTTTACTCGTCACCCGTCACTTGTCACTCGTCACTGAAATATTCGGCGGATTAATGTACCCGTGGTAGACATCCGCCACGCGCCCTTGTGTCGCATCCCCGACGTGGATGTAAACGCGGTACGCGAAGACCAGCCGCTCGCCGGCCGGCAAGGTGTACGCCCCGGACTGGCGAGGGTCGTTCCGGAACGTGCCCGTCCCGAACGGGTTGGTGGCCATCAGACCGTAATCCCGGACGTGCCAGTAGGTGGGGCTCCGGAAGGTGTCAGGATGCTCCATCACCGCGATGCCCGACCAGCGGCCGTCGACCGGCCCGGAATAATCGCACCACGGGGCGCGCCGTCCCCAGGACTCCGCTTCCCCGATCGCCCCGTAGCCGTTTTCGATCTTCCCGCCGCGGACCGCGTCCATCGACGTGGCCACGCGGATGGAGAGGAAGCCCCCCTCTTTCGTGTCCCCAAAATGGACATCCCCGTGCGTCGCCTGAAGCTCGACGGTCAGGTCGAACAGCCGGACGGGATGCGCGCCGGGATGATAGAATGTGAAGTCTCGAGTCTCGTCGAGCAAGACGGTTCCGTCGGCAGCCGTCCAGTCGCTCCGGGCGCGAAGCCGACCGAACACCGGCCCGCTCACGAGCGTCTCGAACGCGCGGTGGACCGTCCGGCCGTGTTTCCCTTCCTCGCCCCAGTTGTCCGTCCCGTTCACCTCTCCGTACGCCGTCCACAGCGACCGGTGGTGGATGTGATCCGTCGTCTCCCCGGCCTTCTCACCGATGCTCGCCCGTGTGACTGAGGCCCCGAACGCGTCGTTCACCGGAGCGCAGAACGGACGGACGAGGTGTCGCCCGAAGTGGTAGGCGGTGAACAGTCCGCCCGCGACCCGGACCTCGACCCGGTCGTCCGGC